>NZ_JAWOUT010000005.1:172758-391064 GCF_033339515.1 Vibrio sp. 2130-1 | reverse complement strand
GTGGTCTTGCCATTGATGATTTCCGTGAGGGTATAGTCACGGAAATGAGAGGGACAACCAGTGGTGTAGAGCAAGGTCTGGCAGTGACGATTCGGGTAAGTGACGGAGACAGCACGCTGAATTTTACTGGCCTTGTTGATGCATCAGGTTCGTGGACAGTAACCGCAATTGACGTAAACACTCTCAATCTAAACAACACGTGGACCATTGAAGCAGAAGTGTTGGATGCCGCCGGCAACCATGCGGTCGATACCATGCCGACAATAGTGCTACCCGGTTCAACGGTATTTTCTGAAAACATCGTTGGATTTTTTGGTGAGCAAAGCAGCTCGGCAGCCATCAACATAGAAAATGGTGTGCCAGCACTGCATGCAGAGCAGCCAAGTTTGAGCGCGCTTACATCGGTCGGTCAATCTATTAATGTTGTTGTTGCAGAAGATGGGTTGAGCTTACAAGGAACATCGACCGACGACCGATTAGTTTTCTCAGCAGAAGTCAATGATGATGGTACGGTTCAAATTACTTTTTATGAAGCGATTGATCATGATGTAGGTCAAGATGAGCTGGTGACTAACGTATTGGTTGAAAGCACTCAAAGTGATGCTGACGGCACACAAGAGACGGTTGTGGCACCGTTAACGATTACTATTTATGACTCTGATCCGGTGATTAGAGATGACACATACTCAGTCGTAGAAGATCAAACAATTACGGGCAATCTACTTGAAAATGATATTGATCTTGATGGAACACTTTATGTGAAATTTGTAGAGGCTGGCGGGGAGCAGAAGTCAATTCTAGAGGGGGGATCCGTAAGTTTTAGTTTAGAAAAAGGCGAATTAACCGTATTCTCTGATGGCTCTTGGCAGTTTGATGCAGGTCGAAACCTAGATCATTCGGTCGAGCAAAGTGTTTCTTTCAGCTATTTAGCTGCAGATGACTCCCAAGACTATGGCTTGGCTAACGCGACCATTGACATTACTGATGGACAAGCAGGTTACGTAGGCAATGCGACTATAGACGTAACAGAAGTCCCTTTGGATGGCCCGATATTGAACTTTGAAGGAACTGTCAATATTGTCGCGGGATCTGACAACCCTGATCCGAGTAGTTTGTATTTCGGTGGGGCATCCATTACTAAGTTAGAAGCATTAGGGCTTACAAGCTCAGTCTCTGATAATGAGCTTAGCTACACGTTAAGTTCCAGTGGAAAGCAAATTACAGCATTTGCCAATGGTGTCACTGTATTTACGTTAACGTTGAGTGGCGTTGAGTCGGGTAACGATGTATTAGCTTCAATTTCGCTTACTGTTGAGCACCCTATCGATCAATTCAATAGCAGTGATACGGTCACTTTCCCGTTGACCATTGGTGGCGTAGATTTAGATGCCACACCGCTTGTAGAGAATGAAATTGACTATGTTCTAAAGGATGGCGCAGACCCAACTTTAAATAATTTGAATGGGGTAGAAGTAAAAGAATCTGATCTCGCAAATGGAAGTGTGTTGAGCTCAGGGAATTTTCAAGTTGAGGTTGGCAGTGATTACCTCGAATCTTTGTCGTTCATCGTCTCTGAACAACCCTTGTTGACGAGTGGTGAACAAGTTGTGCTTTATCAAGTCTCTGCGGATGGCAAAACACTTGATGGTTATATTCTTGACGAAGATGGGCAAACTCAGATTCCCATCTTTCAAGCTACCCTCAATGCTTCATTACCTATTGATGCAAATAGCGACATTACCTACTCCTTTGAGCTTTTTCAGGCTCTCGACCAACAAGAAAATACTGATCCAAACGTACCTCTCGTTGTTACTGCAATGGACTCAGACCAAGATAACACGTCGGTCGTTTTAGACATTAATGTGATAGATAACGACAATGGACAAGCGCTAATCAATAGCGGCAATGTCGAGTTAACCGAAACACCTGTCGATACAAACATTGCTCCTGATGGGGTTTCAGCCATAGCGAATACGGATGTGATAGTTACGTCATCATTCGATCCGATTGTGTATCTGGGTGTTGACATAAATGATGGAGATACTGTCAAAACTACGCTTGGTGATGCTGTTACTTATAACGGAGAGGCTGTCACTTGGTACGATAACAATGATGGAAGCTTTGACGCAATTTCAGACACTGGAGACGTTGTATTTAGGGTCACGTTACCTAGTGACTTCTCTTTGCCATCAAATGATACGTCTACCGTTAATGTAACTGTAGAGCTTTATCACTCGCTTGACCATGTTTTAGGTGATGGGACGCAATTGTCGATCTCTATGCCCATCGTGGCGAGAGATTCTGATGGAAGCGAGATCTCTACGGAGTCCAACATACTGGTCTATGATGGCTTGTTTCCGGAACTAGTAATTACAGAGGGAATCACAGTCAATGAAAGCGGGTTGAATGATGATTCGCTTGATTCTGGCATCGAGGGCTCGTCACCATCCATTACGCTATTACAAGGTTCAGACTCTATCGCCAGTGTGAGCGTGAATATCGATATGTTCAATGCGCTCGGCTATAAAACAAGTAGTGGTAGCCTGGTTTCGCTTGATTCACCGGACTCGAATGGTTGGTTATATGCAAGAGATGAAAGCGAGCAAGACGTCTTTAGAATTAGATTTAATACCGATGGGACTGTCGAGTTTGATCTATACCGTGCACTTGAACACGATGAACCTGACGGTGTTCCAGCGGACGAGAACACATTAGAACTCAGTTTTTCAATTTATGCTGTTGATAAGGATGGCGACCAGTCTGAAGCTGAGACATATACCGTTAGTGTAGTGGATGATATCCCTGAAGACACAAGCTCACCAATAGAAATTGAACTTACCGAGGGGGATGAGTTTTCGGGAAACTGGTTTAGCAATAATGCCGACTTAATCAGTTCAGATGGCACGTTGATTTCAAGTTTGACCTATGCAGGTGAAACATACGATACGGCGAGTTCGGTATTTAGCAATGATGCTTGGACCATCGATTTAATCAATAGTAGTGATGGTAACTTAAAATATGGAACGCTGACTATTGCTCAAGATGGGACATTTACGCTAACTACCGAGCTTATTGTTAATACGCCTGTAGGTGGTTTGCTTGATGATCTAACGATAACTGTGACGGATGCAGACGGTGACCAAGCAAGCAGTGAAGCTCAATTAATTCTTGATGATGCTAGGGGCTTTATTCGAACCGTTAATGTAGATACGTTAGAAGATAATGGCGCGAATAATAGTGGAGACCCTACGCCAGTCGCGTTACCGATTAGAGTTTCTCCTGGGGATACGGAGAATAATGAGCGTGTTGAAGCGATAAGGATCTCTGTTGAATCTCTACAAGGAGGGGCTCTGTTTTTAGACGGAGCGCGCCTTGAAGATGATGATAATGACGGATTTATTAGTCTTTCTGGTACAGAGCTAATGGGGGTGGGTATATTCACCGTTCCAAATGGTGATCTCACTTATCAACCAGCACTAAACCTGTCGGGCAACACTATCAAAGTTTCGTTAGCAGTGTCTGCATTAATCGTATCTGATGTCGAACCAGATGGTTTTGTATTACAAGGCAATAACACGTTAAATGTTAACGTTTTACCGGTTGCAGATTTGCCAGAGTGGTCTAATGATTCGGACTTTTCTTATCAAAGTGTTGAAGATTCCGCTGAATCACTTTCGCTCAATATTGTCGCTGAAAAGTTTGACCAAGACGGTTCTGAAACGCTCCACTACCAAATTTCGAATATTCCAGATGGACTTATATTAACACTTAACGGAAGTGCTATTGAGGAAGGGAAAGCGTATAGCCAATCCGAGTTAGATCAAATTGAAATCACATCTAACGAAAACTTAGCCGGAAGATTTACTTTTGATGTAACGGCAGTAACGACTGAATCGGGTAGTGTGTTTGCCGATGAGCAAGATAAAACAGCGGAGATCACTGAGCAAGTTGTTATCGATATATCTCCAGATGCCGATGTGCCTACGCTGACCGTTAAAAACATTCAGGGGCTTGAAGACCAAGCGATTGACTTAAAAGATTACATCCTAGGGCGGCTCACTGACACAGATGGCTCGGAGTCTCTGTCTTATCGCATAGAAGTTCAAGATGGTTGGACATTGCCTGTCGGAGCTGGGATTACGCTTATCGGTATTAATACCTACCTAGTGACCTCCAATGCTCTAGCCAATTCGGAAGCGTTACTTCAACCAAAATCGGATATCAGCTCATTTACTGAATCTCTATCCCTTCAAGTAACCGCCATTTCAACAGAGTCGACTATTGATGGCTTAGCACCTATTAATGAAACCGCCGAGAGCCAATTTGCAACCATTGATATTAAGCTAAAAGGCGTGGTCGATGAACCAATTGTCCTAGATGGTGGACAGGGGAATTGGCAATATGATCAAGCGACTAAAGTAATTAGTAATCTCTCTACGTTAGACGAAGATAACCTGATACAACTGGATTTTATCATCCAGACATCAGATGACGATCTATCAGAAGAAATTAATATCTTGCTTCAGAACATCCCTTTGGGAACACAACTGACAGATGTAAATGGTGACCCTATTGTTCTTCCAATTGCTTACGTGGACCCAATAACGGGGCCAGTTTATCAGGTCTCAAACGCTGTTCTTGAAAACACTTACCTCAAAACAGAGCAAGATTTTAGTGGAACACTGAGCATGGATGTTATCGTCGTTTCAACAGAGCCGGATGGTGATTCTGCTGAAACCCCTCTTAAAGTGGAAATGGAAATCTTACCTATTGTTGATCAAACTGACGGCCAAGAATTACAAAGCAATGGTATTGAGGACAATTTCATCACACTAAATCTTGAGCCTGTCGTTAATCAAGATATAGATTCTAGTGAGTCCTTGACAGGATACACCATTGTATCCATTCCAGATGGCTTAACACTTTACTTTGATGGTAATGCAGTAGAGGAAAGTAATTTACCGTTAGAACTCAATGAACTACTCGATGGTAGCTCGGCAACATTATCTGAGTTGTTAAACAGTGGACGAATCACTGTAAAAGCTAATGAAGACCTAAGTGGGACATTTAGCCTGGAAGTTCAGTACGAAGTGACAGACACGTCTCCTACGATGGAGACTGATGTAAAGGCAATCAATGGCTCTTTGAGCGTCGTGGTTTCTGGAAAAGTGGATATTGGTAATGAAGATATTGACAAAACACGTTTAGAAGGCGCGACTGAAGTATTCACAAGTACGGATGGGTCTGCTGTTGACGTGAGTGGAGGCATTACATTTACAGAAGCGGATATTGATGGTTCAGAGTATCTCGATTACATCGTTTTACAGATACCGCAGGGTCAAGACCTCATTGTTACTCATCCGAACGGTGCTTCTCAAGATGCCGATGGGAACTGGCTGATTCCAATGGAAGGAATCACAAGTGATAGCGTGTTGGAAACCGCTCAAGATTTGCTTGCTGGCGCATCGATTTATAGCCCATCTAATACAGAGATACTTGATGTGAATGTGTTAGCGTATGTTCGAGATGGAACGGATGCTCAATACATCACAGGTCAGTTCCAAATTCAAATTACTGGCCATGAAGGAGATGGAGACCAGTGTGCTGATCCTGGTGAACCAGGAAGCGTTCAAAGTGGGGATATTGTAGGTAAAGAAGGTGAAGATGTCTCAATTGGGGCGTTTTTAAACCCTGATGTAGCGAGTAGTGATGGTAACTTAGTTTCCTTCTTTGTCGCCGCAGATTCTTTACCTGAAGGAGTCGAGCTTACTGGCGAAGGTGTGATACCTGCTTATGATAATGCGGGCAATCTGTTAGGTTATTCAATTTCTAGCGCTGGATTGTCTTCCTTGACGCTTACTGGCGTGGATGAGGACTTTGCTGGTTGCATTACTTTCAATTTAGAAGTGACAGAAACGGCCCCATGCGATGGTGACTCGAAAACAACCTCTCAGACCATTACGGTACAAATCTCTCCTGTTGTCGATGATATCGCGATAGCACCAAGCGAAGTTACGGTTCAAGAAGATACTATAACCAACCTGAATCTTGCTCTTGTATTGGGCGATAGCGAAGGGCCAATGCAGTCCATTACTGGAGAAGGTGACGCAGCGACTGGCCTTGAAAGTGTCAATTGGGTTTCTTTATCGGTGTCTGACGAGAATGCGCGGTTTACTGCCGTGGACCCGAGCCTACTCATTGACAATGGTGATGGAACATGGGTAGTGACAGATGTTACGCGTCTAAACAAAATTCAGTTAATCCCACCTGAAAACTACAGTGGAGAGCTTGTTATTTCCGTTGACGCAAACATTACTGATGAAGTCACGGGAAGTTGTTTAAGTACTGACAGTGCGAAAGATACTCAAACTAAATCAACAGAAGTTACCGTTACCATTGCCCCAGTGGTTGATAAAGCGGTTCTGGAAACAGAAGACGTAGTTGGTAATGAAGATAATTATATTTATTTAGGAAACTTATCTGCATCATTAATCGATCAAGATGGTTCTGAGTCGATGTCTTTGGTCATGACAGGAGTGCCAGACGGAGCCGTGTTGGTTTGGGACAATAACGGGACGTTCGAATTACTCCCTGATAACGGTTCAACGGATGGTGAGAGCAAAGAGTGGCAGCTAACTCAAGCACAACTTGATAAGGTTTACTTTCTACCGCCACTAGATTTTAGTGGGGATATTTCATTAACACTGCAAGCTATTACCCAAGAGTCTGGATCAAACGACTATAACTATACCACTTCTCAGTTCAACGTCGGCGTAAAACCGATTGGCGACGATGTATCGTTGAATACAACCTCTAACACGTTCACTGGAGATGAAGGTGATTCCATTTCGATTGACTTTTTAGCGAGCGGTTTTGAAACAAATAGCAACGAATATATAGAAGTGTCGATGTTGATCAAAGCAAGCTCTGAACCCTCTGCATTGGAAGGCTTAGGTAGGATTCGTATTGGAACTCAATTCTCATCCTTTACCTTCGATGACGCGGGCAATGCCGTGGCGACGGTATTAGTGCGAGCAAATGAAGTGTCAGGTTTGGAGTTCGTTCCGAAGGATGCATTTGGAACGATGGATGTTGCTCTCAATGTTAGAACGTTTGATCAAGCGATAGTGTCAGGGAAACTCGAAACCGATTTTGGAGATGTGCAAAGCACCGATCTAACTATTGTTGTTACCCCTGAAGCTGATGAGCCAACACTAACGGCCGATTATCAATCTATTGTGTCTGAAGCGTCTGGGAGTATTCCTTTAGGGTTGAGCATGAATTTAGTCAACCCTGCACCCGAAGAGTTTGGAAGTGTGGAGATTCGCGGATTACCAACAGATCTAGAGTTGAGTCATGGTGAAAGATTGAACGGCTTTTATACTGTTGATCAAGAGGATGTCGCTGATCTTTCCATCGTTGGCGGGTTTAGCGGTGCAAGTGATTTTGCGTTGTCGATAAAACCGATTGCAACACTGGGTGCTACAGTCGCAGAAGGTGCTGCTCAGACAGTCAATGTTGCCTTAGTGGAAGAGGGTGACCAAACATTACTTGCGACAGATGCTAATGATTTGCTTATTGGAGGAAGTGGCAGCGATGTATTCCAGTTTGACAGTTCAGGGCTCGGTAACGAGTTAAAGCCCTCGTACGATGTGATCAACGATTTCCAAATATCCGTTATTGGTGATGATAATGACACAATTGACATCGCCTCGATAATCACCGCTACCTCGATAACAGAAGTCGATAATAAGCTCGATTTAACAGAGAATGATGATGGCGTAACGCTTCACATAAAACCAGAAGAGACGGGGACAAAACAACAGATTCTTATGCAGGGCGTCACTCTCGATCAGCTTTACAAAGGTGACTCGACTGGCGTAGCCGAAGAAAATGTCTTACAGAAGATGATTGATGACAACAACTTGCTAGTAGGTGGTATGTCATGAAGCATCACTCATCCTCATCAAGTGAGCTGACTAACGATCCTTGGGGGCAATCGTTAACTTGGTTGATGCGTTATTTTGAGGTTAGACACCATACAAAAAAGGTGCTTTCTGGATTACCTCTTGTTGAGGGTAGATTGGATAGTGACTTATTCATCAGAGCCGCTGAGCGAGCCGATCTTGAACTCACATTAATCGATTTAAAATCCACCGCAATGTTGAGCTTTCCATTGGTGGTAATCAATAGGAAGACGTTACAACCCGCTATTATATCTGAGCGACATAACAGCGATTATCAAGTCACGTTATTTAGTGAAGATCAAGGTGAAACGCAATACGTCACGAGCGAGGAACTGCATAATCAATTCCAGCCTCAAGCATGGCAAGTTTCTATGCGTCCAGAGCTGGACAAACGGATAAGTTCTATTCAAGCGGATTATAATGAACATTGGCTTTTCGCCGTAGTGAAAGAAATGTCTCCGTGGTATCGAGATCTTTTGATTGCCTCTTTCCTTATCAATACGCTAGCGCTAGTTATTCCGCTTTTCACTATGAACGTTTACGATCGTGTAGTGCCTAATCAAGCTTTCAGTACATTATGGGTTTTGGTCGCTGGTGTCTCCGTCATCATTATTTTTGATTGGCTATTGCGTAAAGCAAGGGGAGTTGTCACTGATACCGCGGGTAAGTACATCGATAACAAGCTTTCTTCGATACTTTTTTCTAAAGTTATGGGGATGAAACTTGAACACCGTCCTGCATCAGTCGGTGCATTCGCTCGACAACTACAAGATTTTGATAGTGTTCGCGATTTTTTTACTTCTGCATCTCTTGTGACCTTAGTTGATCTCCCATTTACGTTGTTATTTTTAGTCTTAATAGGTTGGCTAGGTGGGGCAATGATGTTCATACCTATTGCCGTCATGTTTACCCTGCTGATCCTTGGCTTTGCGGTAAAAGCAAAAATAGAACAATCACATACGGAAAGTGCTGCACTATCCATGAAGCGACAAGCTCACTTGTTTGATTCATTGTCCTCTTTAAAAGAGATTAAGCAAAATAACGCTACGGGAGAAGCACAAAAGCGTTGGGAGCAAACGGTATCCATGCTTTCTGATTGGCAAAATCAATCGCGAAACTATTCGAATATCGTTGCTTACTCCATTCAATCTAGCCAGCAGATAATTACCGTAATGTTACTTGTAATAGGCGTGTACAGAATTTCTGAGGGATTGCTCAGCATGGGGGGGCTCATTGCTATTGTCATGCTTAGCGGTCGTGCTGCAGGGGCGATTAACCAGTTAGCTATGCTGTTACTTCGCTATCAACAGACAAAAACAGCGGTTGAAGGCTTAAATTCTATCATGTCTTTACCTCAGGAGGCGCAACGCAGTCAGGTCATCACGTCTGCCGAATTTACAGGGAATATACGTTTAGAAAACGTGAGCTTCCAATACCCAGATGTTGATATGCCATGTTTGAGAGATATTAATCTTACTATCAAGCAAGGCGAACGCGTTGGCGTTATTGGTAGTGCAGGAGCAGGAAAGTCTACACTCCTTTCTATTATTACCAATCAACTCAGTGCCTTACAGGGTAGCGTTTATTTTGATGACATTGACAGTCAGCTTTGGCCCGCCGAATTGATAAGAGAGAAAACGGGTTGGGTTGGCCAAGATTCGCATCTTATATACGGCAGCATTATGGAAAACATAGTATTAGGACATCATGTTATTGATCAAGAACGTTTACGCCGTGCGATAGAATTATCGGGTTTGAACCAGTACATGAGTCGCCTTCCTCATGGTCTAGAAACGCAAGTCGGAGAAGGAGGGCGTTATTTGTCGGGGGGGCAAAGGCAAGCTGTAGCGATTTCAAGAGCTTTTTATCGAAACCCAGCAGCATTAATTTTAGACGAGCCAACCAGTTCCTTAGACCAGCCTGCTGAGAATGCATTGTTTAATGCTCTCAAATCGTTGCCGCACTCGACGACGATGATTATTAGCTCTCATAAACATTCCTTATTATCGCTTTGTGATCGAATTGTTGTGCTTGATAAAGGCACAATTTTGAGGGAAGGAGCGCCCCAAGAAATTTTTGCTAAACAACAGTCTAACGCGAAGACGAACAGAGTACGCGCAGTATCAATTGTACGCGAAGGAGGTCAATGATGAGCACAGTTCGTTGGAGTAATGCTCATTTAGCAAACCGTTCGAGAACGTTGATTTGGTTGTCTGCCGCGTTAGTGCTGAGTGTGATTATTTGGGCCTCGTGGGCGAGGTTAGACGAAGTGGTTGTCGGCGAAGGAAAAGTTGTTCCTACTTTGTCTGTTCAGACGATTCAGAGCTTAGAGGGAGGCATTCTAAAGGAGTTACTTGTCATGCCTGGTGAAAGCGTCACTAAGGGGCAAACCATCGCCATTCTGGATGATACAAGGTTTAAGTCGACCTATTCGGAGACCTCTGAACAACTTGAATCTTTGCTCGCCAGAAAGCAGAGGCTTCAAATTGAATTAGAAACGGTAAAAGTGAATAGCCTCCAACTGGATTGGAAACAACAAGTGAGTATCGAGCCTCAGCCATTTGATATTTCGATGACCGGCCACTCTGCCTATCTGAATGCCAAAGCAAACTATCTTGAGCGGTTGAGCCAACTGGAGTCTGAGCTGGAAGAGGCTAAATTGCGAATTGAGCAACAATCGCAAGCTTATCTAGATACCTTGAATACCATTCAAACACTAAAAAGCAGTCTGGTTATTGTCTCGAAAGAGCGAGATATGTTGAGAGAGGTGGTTTCTAGTGGCGCGGTGGCTGAAGTGGAATTATTAAAACTGAATAGAGACGTTATAAAGCTCAAAGGAGACATCGCGAGTTCACAAGCTGCTGCCCAAAAGCAAAGGGCTGTGTATTCTGAATCCATCGCAGATTATCGTGGTACTGCGCTTGCTTTTAGGGCAGAGGCACAAGGGCAGCTCAATGAAGTTGTGACGCAACTAGCGCAGCTCAATGAAAGTCGTCAGGCGATTGCGGATCAGTTGAATCGAACGCAGTTACTTTCTCCGGTCGATGGAACCATCAAAGATGTTTTTGTCAGAACCATCGGAGGTGTGGTTAAGCCGGGTGAGCCTATTTTAGAAATAGTCCCTCGTAATAGCACGTTAATCGTTGAAGCGAGAATTTCTCCTCAGAATATCGCCTTCATAAGGCCTGGCCTGCCGGCAACGGTAAAGTTGTCTGCCTATGACTTTGTCATTTACGGAGGCCTAGAAGGAGAAGTGACCTACGTAAGCGCCGATGCACTTCAAAATGAAGAGGGCAATGCCTACTACCGTGCCAACGTTACTTTCAAGGTTGATGATAAGTTTACGATCATCCCGGGAATGCAGGTTGTGGTAGACATTCTTACAGGAGAAAAAACAGTACTGAATTATTGGTTAAAACCTATATTACGTGCGAAAGAGAATTCGCTCAGAGAAAGATAGACATAAGGATATAAGATGCGGCTTAAATCAACGTTATTGGTCTTGTTTGCAGTATCATCGTCGCCAAACGCTTTGACTTTAGAAGAGTCAGTTACGTTATCTCTCGATAGCTCCCCCAGTTTGCTTGCTCGCTATTCTCGCTATGAGTCGATGGTACGAGACCGAAATGCCATAAATGGTTCATTTCTTCCTCAGGTTAATTTGTATGCAGCAGCAGGGTACGAAGGTACTCGATATAACAACGGAAACTACATCGACAGTGAAGATAGAACATTAGAAAGAACGGAGATGGGCGTAAGAATCTCCCAACTGTTATTTGATGGATTTAAAACAAGTGCTGATGTTGATCGCCTATCTTACGAGGCTGAAGCTGAACGCTTGGACTTATTGGCATCTGCGGAAAATGTTGCATTAGATACTGTCAGAGCGTATGTGGATGTTTTACATGCCCGAGAGTTGATGAAACTGACAGAAAGAAACCTAAGTGAACACCAAGAGATCTACCGTTTCATTCTAGATAAAAAAGAAAAAGGTTTAACCAGCAACTCCGATTTAGCACAGGTTTCTTCGCGTGTCGCGACAACACAGTCCTCATTGATTGCCGCCCAAAACAATCTTTCCGATGCTAGAACAAGATTTGTACGTTTAGTTGGTCGAGCGCCGCAAAACTTAGTTGAGCCTGTTTACCCGCAGGAATTGCTTCCGAATAAGCTTGACGAAGCACTCAAACAAGCGGTTAGGTTGCACCCATCCATACAGTCGGCGATGAAAGATTTAGAGGCGGCTCGACATGAAGTAAAAAGAGAAAAGGGGGATTACTATCCAGAGCTCAAGCTTGAGCTGTCAGCCAACAAAACAGACAACGTGGATAATATTGAAGGCATTAACGAAGATGCAAAGGTTATGCTGACGGTCAACTACGATCTTTTTAACGGCTTTTCTACAGACTCCCGAGTGGAGTCATCCGCCTGGAGAGTTGAGGAGGCGAGGGCTATTCGAGCAAATGCAGAACTAGATGCGAATGAAGGTGTAAGGCTAGCATGGGACGCACATACATTGCTTCAACAGCAAATGGAGTATTTAAAAGTCAACGTTGATGCGGCGAAAGTAACTGAATTAGGGTACATCCAGCAGTTCAATGTAGGGCGACGCAGTTTGTTAGATGTATTAGATGCCAAAGTTGAAACGTTTGTTGCGAGACGGAACTATACCCGAACAAAGTACGATCATTTGGTTGCCACTTACCGTTTATTCAACTCGATGGGGATTCTGACTTATGCGTTGCGAGTTGAGTATCCAGAGAACTGGAAGGAGAACAATAATGGATAAATTCGCAGTGACGAGTCTTCTAGTTTTCATGTTAGCAGGCTGTGCTGAATCACCGAATACGATGTTGACCACTTACCAGTACAACGACCTTAAAGACAATGATAGTGATGGCGTGATAAACCAACGAGATAACTGCGCAGATACGCCCAAAGGTGTGGTTGTTGACAGTGAGGGCTGTGCGAATTGGGTCAACGACTCGCAGACACACCTGATCAGTTTTTTCTTTGCGATGGATGAGCATCAGGTAACGTCATCTCATGATATGCCGCTAAGCGAGTTGAAAGCATTGCTTCAGAGTAACCCAAATGCGCAAGTCATACTGATAGGAGACACAAGCCCTGAAGCGTCACTCGAATACAACAAAGCGTTGGCAAAGAAAAGGACGGCAGCTATACGAGAATTGCTAGTGAGAAACGGCATTCAAGATAATCGAATTGAAGAGCAAGAGTTTTATCAGAATACGGCATTGACGGTACAACTAAAAAAACGGGAAAGGCGCACAATTGCTGTTGTAAACACGAAAGCTGAAAGTACGGAACAAGCGTGGACTATATTTAGTTCGGACAGCGAGTTGACACCTAATTCGAAGTTGGAGCTGAATTATGAAAATTAAAGTCTTGCCTTTCCTTGCTCTAACTTCATGTTTGATTTCACCGCTGGCATTTTCTGACTCTGAGGCTCGAACATCGATTTTTGTCGAGCCAGAGATACTAGAAACGATAGAAACATTGATAGATGAGCCAAGTGTAAATGTAGCGCTTGCATCTCAGTCTGGTGGTTTTAACGACATGCTAAATGACGGAACCTCTATTGCGATCACATCTAAGAAATGGTCAGATGAAAACATCTCCCGATTTCAACGAGAAAGAGGCCACAGGCCTACACGTTTGTTTTTAATGGCAAACACTATTGTCGTAATCAATAGTCAAAAGAGTACGGTAGATAGTTTTTCCGTTAGTGAATTGAAACGCTGTGATGCAAATACGTATGCTTTCGGGGACATGCGTTTAAGTAACCCAGATGTGAGCTCTAATGGTTGTCAATCATCGATTCAAATGCTTGATGAAGACCGATTGAAACGGGCTTTAAGCGACGACTTGTCAGCCAAAGCTTATATGCGATACTCCGATTTTAAATACTCAGAACAGTGGTCGAGCTACAAGGCTCTCTCTGTTCATCATAACGATGACTCATGCTCTTTGAGCACAGATTGCATCTATTCTCTTCGCTATCCATTTTCCGTGGTCTATTACGTTTATATAAATAAACAATTCGACACTAATCAGAAGATCAAAAAATCAAAGCTATTTGAACTCCTTACAACCGACAACAATACACAACAGGTACGAAATGCTGGGTTTATTCCACTACCAAAAGCGCTTATTAAAATAAATAGGGTGAAGTTAGGGCTAGATGAGCCAGTTGTTTTAAACGGGTATAAATAAACTTCATACGCCTAACTATGTGGGCTTGAGTGAACGTACCGCTCTAGGAAGTTTGCCTTGCTGCTCATTTATCTTTGGTTAACCTTTGGTCAATTGAGTTGGTTGTAAGTGGTTTTGTTGGCAATTTTTCTATCATTGTGGCAAGTTTACTTAAAACTACTTAAGTGAATTTAAGTTATGACACAAGAAGAAAGACTCGTAGCGCTCAGAGCGAAGCTGGAGCAGCAAAACAAAGTAACGTTGTCTGAAGTTTGTGAGTACTTTGGTATCTCGCGAGATTCAGCTCGCCGAGACTTAGTTAAGTTGAGTCAGCAACCTGGGTTACAAAGAATAC
Source organism: Vibrio sp. 2130-1 (assembly GCF_033339515.1). NCBI lineage: Bacteria > Pseudomonadati > Pseudomonadota > Gammaproteobacteria > Vibrionales > Vibrionaceae > Vibrio > Vibrio sp. 2130-1. The sequence continues at coordinate 376,529 of NZ_JAWOUT010000005.1, read as the reverse complement.
GAGGTGGTGTCATGCTTGCGCCGATCTCTTCCCATACCGAGGCATACGCGAGTCGACCCGTGAGTGACGTTAAACATCGACTGGCTCAATCTGCCGCAGCGTTGTTGGATGAGCGCGACCATCTTGTTATTGATACCAGCACCATTTTATCTCTGCTCCCACTCTATGCAGGAAAAGCGCGTTGTGGAGAAAACAAGCTCAACGTCGTTACTAACAGCATTGATGTGCTGACCGCTGCTGAGACAAACGACACAATGGACGTTTATTTCTTAGGCGGACACTTTGACCCTTATGCCAGAGCAGTTTTAGGGGCGCAAGCAGAGCAGCAAATGCAGCATTATCACGTGAACAAAGCGTTCATTGGCGTGTGTGCATTGTCATCCCGAGGGCTGACAACAAATAGTTTGTTAGAAGCAACAATGAAACAAGCGATGATTGCTCAAGCTCAGCAGGTCATCGTCGTTTGTGAATCACGAAAAATTGGTAGCGACAATTTCCACCACGTATGTGATTTGTCAAAGATCGACATCATTATTACCGATCATCCTCCTCAATCAGATTTTCAACAACTCCTCGATCACAATGATATTGAATGTATTGTTGTGTCACCGAAATAAGGAATCTTAGAATGGCTTACGATCCCGTAAAAACCGCTGTGATTGGTTACGGATATTCAGCAAAAACGTTTCATTTACCCTTCATTAAAGCGCTACCAAATTTAACGCTGAGCGCGATAAGCTCTCGTCAACAGGAGGCGGTTCAAAATGATTGGCCAGATTCTAAGTGGTTTTCTGATGCGAATACTTTACTCGATGATAGTGATGCAGAACTCGTAATCATTACTGCGCCAAATGACGTACATTACGAACTTGCAAAGCGTGCGTTGAACAATGGGAAACACGTCATCGTCGAGAAACCGTTTGTTACTCGTATAGAAGACGGTAATGAACTTATCGCCTTGGCGGAAGAGAAAGGTCTGGTGCTGAGCGTTTTTCACAATAGACGTTGGGATGGAGATTTTCTCACGGTTAAATCTCTTATCGAACAAGGTAAGTTAGGTGATATAAAGCTATTCGAGTCACACTTTGACCGTTACCGCCCTGAAGTTCGTCAACGCTGGCGAGAGCTAGCCCAAGATGGTGGTGGTATTCTATTCGACCTTGCTCCTCATCTTCTCGATCAAGCATTGGTGTTGTTTGGCTTGCCAGATGCGATAGACGCACAATGTCGAATGATGCGCCCGGGTGCGACAACGATTGATTATTACAACTTGATACTTCATTACCCTGAGCATATTGTGCACTTGCATTCAAACTTGTATAGCCCAGAGCCGAATCTCCGCTACAAAGTATTGGGTACGGAAGCTAAATATGAAAAGTTCGGATTAGATCCTCAAGAGGGCTACTTAAAAGAAGGCCGTTTGCCGGAAAACGATGCTTGGTCGGAAGAAGATGAGGCGTTATACGGCGTCCGTTACGACGAAGACGGTGCGCAAACTATCAAAACGGAGAGAGGCGCGTACCAAGCTTACTTTGTTGGTGTGGCAGATGCCATTCGTTTGGGCACTGATAACCCAGTTCCTGCCGCTCAGGCAGTACAGAATATCGCTCTGATTGAGATGGCATTGGAAAGCAGTAAAACGGGTAAAACGATTCAGGTGAAACCATGAGTTTGACGCTTGAACTCGTGGCCCTGCAAGAGCATGAACTTCAGTTGGCGGAATTTAATCACCATATTGCGTGGTCTATCGGCCTCGCTCTAAAAGAAGAGGCTGAAGCTCGCGGCGCGGCTGTTGCTATTGAGGTTTACGGCTTTGGACAAACGCTATTTCAATACGCGATGGCAGGAACCTGTGCTGATCATTTAGATTGGGTCCGTAGGAAGCGAAACTCAGTATTAAGGTATGGCCACAGCTCTTACTATCTTTCTATGTACAACAAGCAAAAGCAACGTGATTTCGAAAATCAGCCTCATCTCGATGCTCGTGAGTACTGCGCTCATGGTGGCGCGTTCCCAATTCGGCTTTCTGGGTCTGGTTTGGTTGGGGTTGTGACGGTATCGGGTTTACCGCAGTTAGATGATCATCAGCTAGTTGTGGATATATTAAAAACGATGACAGAGACAAAACCCTCTTAAACGCCAAATATGAAAGTAGCACGGTTTCTTTATCGTGCTACTGAATTCTCTTTTTAGCTCATAAAGTGTTCTTTAATGTGAGCAAATATTAACATTGATCCCAACTTACTACCTGAAAATCAAATCAATTTCATATAACCTATACGCTCATTCATATAGAAAGCCTTCAAAGTTGGCCATTGGCAATGTCTTTTAGAAGAAAAGAAAAACTCAATCTTAGAAATCTTATTGTCACCCTATGTGTGTTCAGTGTGCTTGTCACTTTGATCAACGCATTCTACTCGATTTATCGTGTTCAAAGGGATCTCATCATCAATAACACGTTAGAATCAAACCGTGTTTACGCCCAAAAAATGTCTGAAATGACAGACTCTTTCATAGAAAGCTCAATGTCGCAGCTAAAATACAGTGCGAACGTGCTAAAAGACAAGATGCATGACGCTCAGCTTCTTGATAAAGAGGCTGAGAGATTAAGAACGCAAACCAAATCATTTAACTCTGTGGTTGTCGTTAATGCAAAAGGGGTTATTATTTCCGTATCACCTGAAACACTTCAGGTGAAAGGTGTAAGGTTAGTGGGTGAAAGAAAACGCCAATCTTTAAACGCTCAAGCACCAGTTGTTACTGAACCATTTATATCGCCCGCTGGAAATTACTTGTTAACCATCTCATACCCTATATTTTCTCAATCTAATGAATATTTAGGTTATATCGGCGGCACTATTTATCTAGAAAAAGAAAATATTCTCGCAGAGTTACTCAGCCAGCACGCATACAAAGATGGTTCTTTCCTTTACGTTGTCGATGAGAGTAACACTCTGATTTATCACCCAGATCAATCGAGAGTTGGTGAAGTAATCGACGATAATGAGGCAATCAAAGCGGTGACGATGGGGCAGAGCGGTAACAAAGAAATTGTTAACTCTCGCGGCGTCGAAATGCTTGCTGGTTATGCACCAGTAAAGTCATCAGGATGGGGAATTGTTGCTCAGCGCCCGAAATCGATGACGTTATCTGTGCTAGATGAACAGATGTGGAATGTTTTCCTTAAGTCGATTCCAATTGGTTTATTAACTTTGTTGCTAATTTGGTTCTTGTCCCTTCTTATTTCTAGACCACTTTGGCAGTTAGCGGGTGCTGTGCGAGGTGTCGAAGAACATTCATCCTCTATCGATGATCTCAAACTGGTTAAGTCTTGGTATTTTGAGGTCTCACATTTGAAGCTTAGCTTTCTTAAAGCATTTGGTATCGTGTCAAAAACCATTGATAAGCTGCAACTGGATACATTAACAGATTCGATGACTGGATTATTGAATCGACGTGGATTAGATAAAGTTCTTGGTTTGTTTAAGCAGGAAAATACCGCGTTCTCTGTTTTGGCGCTAGATATTGACCACTTTAAGAGCGTAAACGATAACTATGGCCATGACGTGGGTGACAATTTACTTAGAGAGTTTGCGCAGTTAATGAAAGACCAAGCTCGCTCTAATGATCACCTGTGTCGTTCTGGCGGTGAAGAATTTATGATGTTTTTGGAAAAAACAGACGTAAACCACGCTATGGATGTTGCAGAGCGTATTAGACACAACGTGGAACAACATGACTTTCAGGTGGTTGGTAAGGTCACGGTTTCGTTGGGTGTTTCTCATTGGAAAGGCAATGACACACCAATTGAAGCGGTAATGAAAGACGCCGATAATGCACTGTATAAAGCGAAACATAATGGAAGAAATAGAACGGAGTTGGGTGACGACGCACAATAGATATTGTGCTTTATGCTGAACATAAAACGAGCCAGTGACTAATCTTTGCTGTTAATCGCTGGCGTAACCGCTACCAATTGCGCGAAACGGCAAGTTCAGCTCTAATTCTGGTATTTGTTTACCCACCCAAGCCGGAAATGTATTGCTATTTGGCCCTGGAAACAGCGTATATTCTTCAGCCCAAGGGTATTGGTTAATAACACTTTGTATTTTAGGGATAAGCTGGTGGGCCTTTTCACCTTGTATGGAGAGGATCTTTTCTGGTTTTGCACCATACCAATATCGATCTGGCGTCCCAGTTTGGTACTGATATAGAGCGGGTTGTCCGCGATTCACTCTCCAGCCGACTACTTCATACACTGTATATTCGTTCGCATTTTCAGGCTTTATTGCAAACCATGTATGAACGGCAAACCAGCCTCGCCAACCAAACGCGTCTGCGGCGTAAAACTCAATCACAGCATGCTTGACATTGGAAGGATCGGGTGCGATACCCGCAGGTTCTCTGCTTGCGGTACGCCAATCTCCTTGAGTGCATCCACCCAGCATAACCGCGATTGACATGAGCCAAATTTTTACAAGGTGAGTAAAGTTGAGAGGGTCTTTCATTTATTGCTCCTAGACCAACCGATGCTGGTAACGCTCTATTGATTTTAGCTATAAAAACGTGGCAAGTCTGATAGTTGAAATCCTCTCCTTATTAAAAGAGAGAGGGAAGTTAGTGCCATAATTCCAGTTCATACGTAATAATAAGGTAAGCCGATTTGTAACATGTGGCATAGACGATGCCGTATTTCTCGAACGATTCGTCTAGTTGCGTATGAAAAAGTAAGAGGTTGTATGTATTCCTTACACGGCCACATGAATTAAAAACATTGAAAAAACAGAGGTTTACAGTGGATTTTGACTGATTGAGTGAGTTTGGGACCCTCACATTGTCTCGCATTTGCTTGTTTTGGGCGGAATTTTCATCGCTCATCTTTTTGCGCGTTTAGAGTCAGCGCTCAGCTATGGCACAATAGGCGCTCACAGAACAAGTGCTGTTTGGTCATGCAAATAGCAGAAAAATAACTAGAAATAGAATAATTAATGTTTAAATCAAAAAGTATACTCGCATTAAGCATGTTCGCATTTGGCTGTTTTGCCAATCAAGATAGCGAACCAACGTCCGTTGTGCTGAACTATGGTGACTCCTCCATCAGTACTGATATTCAAGCCAATCGAAAATTTCATGTTGTCCGAGACAATGAAAGTGAGCACGTAGAATTTTCCGGAGGAATCATAAAGGAGTATTCCGATTATATTGTGAATGTTCATATCATAAGAAAAAGCAAAATACGCAGATCAAGCCGAGAGCTGAATACAACCGTACTGATGAACAGTGATCAGATTGGGAAGCCTTTAGTGATTGGCATTGAAAATGATGAGTTCACTAGTATCACTTTGCGTTAATGCTTAGTATTTATTGAATAAGAATGAGGAAATTGATGCTCTCAATACGCTGCTATCGCACCGAGGATGCCCCAACACTGTGGGCACTCTTTTACCATACTGTGCGAATCATTAATCGTCGCGATTATACGGAATCACAAGTTTCCGCTTGGGCACCATCAGATTTTGACCTCGATGTGTGGCAACGAAAAATGGACGATATTCAACCATACGTCGCGGAGATAGAAGGGCAGGTCGTTGGCTATTGTGATTTGCAAGGTGACGGCTTGATTGATCATTTCTTTTGCCATCATGAATACCAAGGACAAGGTGTTGGTCGTGATTTGATGTCTTTTCTTTTTTCACAGGCGAAAGTACAGGGGATAAAACGACTGTATTCTGAAGTGAGTATTACCGCCCGACCTTTTTACGAGAAAATGGGTTTCACAGTTAAGTCTCGACAACATGTTGAGGTTAGGGGAGAAACCTTAACTAACTTTATGATGGAAAAGTATATTTAACTTAAATAGTGAGCATTTAGTGAGCTTGAACACAGATATAAAATGTTTTCCAATGTGAAAACGAGTTCATTGATCTCGCACCAACGTTTTGTTTGAAAACAGTGTACATAATCTTCTCTGGAACGCCATTACCGCATTTCGTCTCTGAAGGCTTAAAAACAGTCTGAAAGTTTTGGTTTTGCGGCGGGTAATAGCGTTCCAAACGCCAAATGTGTCTGGCTAACCATCTCAGGAAGAGAAGTAGTACTATGCGCCCTTATCTCAAATACGTTGTTCCAACATTGATACCATTGCTTGTTTGGTTGATGCCTCTCTCTGCGTTCCCATTTGATGGCATTACTATCGTCCAGCAAAGAGTGATTGCAATCTTCTTGCTTGCCGCACTTTGCTGGGTATTCGAGCCCATTCCAATCTACGCCACTTCGGTTGTGATCATTGTCCTAGAGCTATTGCTTGTATCAAATAAAGGTATTGTGCTCTTTCGTTTGCAAGAAGGGCAGCCACATTTTGGTGAGCTATTACAATACAACGAGATAATGGCGACCTTCGCTAGTCCGATTATCATGCTCTTCCTCGGCGGTTTCTTTTTGGCTATGGCGGCGACAAAGTACAGGTTAGATGTCAACTTAGCCCGAGTGTTACTCAAACCATTTGGACAAAAACCAAAGTTCGTTATGCTGGGGTTGATGCTGATCACCGCTGTTTTTTCTATGTTTATGTCAAACACCGCAACAACAGCGATGATGTTGTCCATTTTAACCCCTGTGATAGCGGTTTTCGGGCCTAAAGACCCAGGTCGAATTGCATTCGCCTTGTGTATTCCTGTTGCAGCCAACATTGGTGGCATTGGTACTCCAATCGGCACGCCACCGAATGCCATCGCCCTAAAATATTTGGTTGGTGACAACTTAATTACGTTTGGTGAATGGATGGTATTTGGTGTGCCATTCGTTATTGTGATGATGGCGTTAGCCTGGTTTCTGATTGGCTTTTTGTATAAAGCCGAACAAACCACCATCGATCTGAACATTAAAAGCAAGTTTTTGAAAACACCCAAAGCAATAATGGTTTACGTCACCTTTGCCGGCACGATTATTCTTTGGTTGATGGGTTCTGCACATGGAATGAATTCTTACACAGTAGCATTAATTCCGGTCGCAGTGTTCTCTTTGACGGGCATCATCAACAAAGAAGACTTGAAGAAAATCTCTTGGGATGTGCTTTGGTTGGTGTCAGGCGGTATTGCTCTGGGCCTTGCTCTAGATAAAACCGGGCTTGCGAAGCTGGTGGTACACAGCATACCGTTTGATCAGTTCTCGCCATATGTTGTCTTGTTTGGTGCGGCTTTCTTGTGCTTGTTAATGGCAAACTTTATGTCGCATACAGCCACCGCAAACTTGCTGATGCCGATTATGGCTGCGCTGGGTACTTCTATGGCTTCGCTAACGCCTCTCGGCGGTGAAGTTACTCTAATCTTGGTCGTGACATTTGCCGCTTCACTCGGTATGTCGTTACCAATCAGTACGCCACCAAACGCGTTAGCTCATGCAACAGGGCATGTCGAGAGCGGCCAAATGGCTCGTATCGGTGCCGTGCTAGGCGTGATTGGCGTATTACTCAGTTTTGTGATGGTGTGGATTTTACATACTGTTGGGCATATTGGATAACCCATGTACGAAACGAAGTTAGACGCGTTAGTACAACGCTACTTTAATCACCTTGAACGCCGATTAACGGTTTTATCCGGGTCGGTGCTTATTGAGCAAGCAGGCTACAACGATCGCTTGTACTATGTGCTTTCGGGAGAGCTGGCGGGCTATTACGCGGAAGATGACAAGAAACCGATCCAGGTATTTTCTGCGTCTCAAGGTGCGTTTATTGGCGTACACAGTTTCTTTTCTGGTACGTGGACTGCCTCTTCGACAGTGATTGCTCAAACCGATGTTGAATTGGCTTGGATACAGCGCGATACGCCCGCCGTGGAAGAGGCGACATACGGACCATTGACGACACAATTTATGCCTGTGATGGTTAACGAATTATCTCGTCGTCAACGGCGCGCAATGCAAGAGGCATTGGCTAAAGAAAAAGCACTACAAAAGCTTCATACCGCAGAGCAAATGACAACGTTGGGGCAGCTTGCAGCGGGTATTGCTCATGAGTTGAACAATGCGATAGGCGTTGTAAGCAGTAAATCAGAACGGCTAGAGACAGTTATCATGGAACTGCTTGAAGAAGTTCATCCGGAAGCGAGTCAATTTTTTGATTTTGGTTTAATGCAAGGGCAGAAAGTCTCTTCTAGCGAAGCGAGAAAGCGGGGGCGCCACTTCGAAAAATACTACGGTTTAACCAAGGAGGTTGCTCGTGATCTTGCACGTGCCGTTCCAAATAATTTCCTTTCGGAACATTGGCTAAAAAGACCAGAAGAAGCGATACGTTTCTGGCAAATGGGGCGAGATCTCCATGACTTACGCATCGCTTCTAAACATACCGTTGGCATTGTGCGATCCGTAAAACAATTGGGGCGCACGGATATCGACTTGGATGAAGCGATTAACATCAATGATTCCATCAATCGCGCCTTGGCTCTATTGCAAAGTGACTTAAGACGAGTGAGTGTTCGTTTTAGCCCTGCGGATTTACCTGCTTTTATTGGTTCTCAAACCGAACTCGTCCAAGTTTGGGTAAATATATTAAAGAATGCGTGCGATGCACTTGGTGAAACGGAGAAACCCGGTATCGAAATACATACTCGGGAGAGTAAGGGTAAAATTTTGGTCACGATTGCTAACAATGGACCAGAAATTGATGAAGCGACACGTAGAAAAATTTTCCGGCCAAACTTCACCACTAAAAAGGGGGGATTGTCGTTTGGTTTAGGGTTAGGTCTGTCGATTGTGAAGCGCATTATCGCCGGATATAACGGCTCTATTGTGGTAAAGAGCGACAGTGAAAAAACGATTTTTAGAATCAAGTTACCAGTAGAGGGTGAACATGGAGAAGCTTAATGTAATTTGCGTTGATGACCAACGAGAGGTACTAAGCGCGGTTCTACAAGATTTAGAGCCGTTAAATCAATGGTTGAATGTCGAAGACTGCGAATCAGCAGGTGAGGCTCTAGAACTGATGGATGAATTTGATGCAGAAGGCGAGATGATCGCATTGATTATTTCCGATCATGTGATGCCAGGTAAAACGGGAGTAGAACTGCTGACCGATGTATCAAAAGACGGTCGTTTTGGCTTTACGAGGAAAGTGCTTCTTACCGGGCAAGCGACGCACACCGATACGATTAATGCGATCAACTCCGCAGGTATTGATCGCTACTTTGAGAAGCCATGGCAAGCGAGCCAATTGATTGAGTGCGTTAGAAACTTGGTGACCCAATATATCTTTGATGTTGGCTTAGATTACACTCAGTATCACGAACATTTAGATCAGAGTGTGGTGTTTGAACGTCTACGTTAATCGGGAGACATTAAGCTTGTTTTCGTCACGGCCAGTTAGTGTCTGAAATCTATAGTGAATAGTTCAGCATGTTTAACGTGGCCGTGCGGAATATTGCTCTAGTATGCTTAACTCAACGAATAGCGGCTTGCACTGGCAACAGAAAGTGGCTTAGAGAACCAATAACCTTGCAGATAATCGACGCCCATTTCGGTAAAAAATTCACACATTTTGGCGTCTTCAATTCCCTCAATCACTACTTCAATATTATTTTCCTGGCACATAGTGATAAGAAACTTCAGATATTCTTGTGAAGAGCGGTTGGTTAGTGTTTTCCACGCCATCGACCTATCAATTTTGATTTGTGTCATCGGGAGGTCGAAGAAGCTATTTAATGAACTGTAACCAGATCCAAAGTCATCCAGAGAGAGTGCAAATCCTAGTTCCCTGAGGGTATTCAGAGGGGCAATGGCTGTCTGATTATTATCCAAAATAAACGTTTCTGTTAGTTCCAACACAATAGACTCAGGATCGACACCAACCTCATCCGACATGGCTTTAATTCGCGCAGGGAATTCACTATTCATTAACTGGAGTACAGAAACATTCACGTTGACACGAACTTGGTTTTGGTAACGCTCACGGTAGTTTTTGATAAATTCACACGCTTTGGCAAAGACTTGATATCCGAGTTCGACAATCAAACCTTTGTTTTCTGCGACGGGGATGAATTCGTCTGGATAAATTTCGCCAAACTCTTTGCTACGCCAGCGAACCAGAGATTCGAAGCTCACTACTTTTGAGCTTTTGGCGTCAATAATTGGCTGAAACTTAACGCTTAATGTCTGTTTTTCAAGTGCACTTTTTAGACCTTGCTCAATAAAGAAATAACGGTCTACGGCATGCTGAGTTTTCTCACTGTAAACCGCAACACGGTCTTTATTCTGCTCGCTTGCGTACTGACAAGTTCGTGCTGCTTTACGTAATATTTCCTCTGCTGAGTGACTTGGATCTATGCAAGGATACAAACCAATACTAATGTTACTTCCTAAGTATTGGCCCTCTTCAATCACTGCCTCGTGGTAGGTTTCCTTTAAACTTTCGGCATAACTTTGCAGCGTTTCTACCGAGCATTCATCGTGAATCAAAATCGCAAAGTCATCATCATGTACGCGATATACAGAACTATTTGGAGAAGGTAGGTGACTGAGAGTTTGTAGCAATTTTTCCACTAACCCATCGACCAACTCGCTGCCATATTGATTTAAGTAAGATTTAATCTCTTCTATCTGAATGTAACAGATAGATGCACAAGAATCAGTGGCTCGCACACTATCTTCAATATCCAGCAAGAGATGGGCGCGATTAGCCATACCTGACGCATTGTCATGAAATGCGACTTGATGAATGTAGCTTTCCATCAGCTTGCGTTCAGAAATATCACGGTGGCTACCAACCATATAATGACCATGTTCTGTTTCTTTGGTCATGGCTACGCCTTCAATCCAGACGTACTGTCCATTGGGTTTACGCACGCGGTAGGTCGTTGTGACCCTCGTGTTGTTGGTAATGATGTGAGCATCGACCCGAGTGGAGAGTCTTTCTCGATCGAGAGGGTGAACAAGGTCTAACCATTGCTCTAAGCTGATTCGACCAGCGTTGATACCAAGCTGCTCATAAAAGCCCTTGTTATAAAATACCATGGTGCCAAACTCATCCATGTAAAAGAGGCCTTCGTTAAATACATCGAAGATATGAATGAATCGTTCTTCGACGATTTTTAGGAACTCTCGGTCACTATCTGAGACTTGTTGGTCAAATATGGTGGTCAAGATATTTCCTCCTCGAGCCTTTTAGCATCAGAGATGAGTGTTGGGGTTGATAACATAGAGTTGATCTGCTGGCGTACATTACAATCACAAAAGTGTCAGTTCAAATTGTTTGGCTATCATTTTATGCGCTACTAGGTTAATAACATACTAAGATTAGGCGGCTAATCATCGACATTTATAAAAAATAGTCAACAGTAAAAATCATTTATAAAATACAGTTATTGATGCCGTCCGCAATCTATAAATATTTATGAATAATTATCCTAAAGTTATTTTCAGTTGTGTCGGTATCAATGTGCTGTTTTCTAACGTCATTTGTATATATGTTATCTTGGATAAAACCATAATAACAAAAAGGACTTAATGAGCGCGACCGATTATTAATTGACAGGATGCTCATTAATTGTAATCAATTCAAATTTATTATCACGCCAAGTAATCAAATCTCTTATAATGCGGACGTTAATATCGAGTAAGCCTTCTTTATATGCAGTACGATCCGAAAAATTCAATCAAAATTGCGCTCGCTGATATCGGCGTTGGTATGTTTGTTACCGCGATAGAGCACAACAAGCGCGTCAATTTAGCCAATGCAGGGCGGATATCTAGCCCTGAAGGCATTAAGAAGCTTGCTACAAGTGGCGTAAAGTATGTTTGGGTAGATCAAACATTATCTTCGCAGCAGTGTGTCTTCAAGCCTGTAGATGAATCAACTGATGCCACTAAAGAGACGCGAGAGCAGAAACACTCCGATTTTAAGAGGGGTCAACGAACTTATCGTTCGAGAGACATCCAACACAAGCGAGCCAAAAAGCTGATCGCCGAAGCAAAAGATTTGGCGCAGAAACTATTGAATCAAACTTTTGAAGGAAAAATCATTGAAGTTGATGAAGTAGAAGCTTGGGCTGACGATGTCATTGAAAGTGTTTTGATTGACTCAGATGCGTTGCAGTGTGTCTCTGCACTCCGAAAAAAAGACTCTTACTTATTGGAACACTCCGTCAATGTCGCTTGTCTTTTAGTGTCATTCGGTAAGTACTTGGGCTTGGATAAGCCAACGCTAAAACAGCTTGCTGTAGGTGGCATTATTCATGATGTAGGTAAAATTAAAGTCGATGATAAGATCTTGCACAAGCCAGCGAAGCTAACGCCTGAAGAATTTGAACATATGAAGCTACATCAAGTGTTCGCAGGTGAGATAATCCTTCACGTAAAAGGACTTAGTGACGTAAGCCGTGATGTTTGTTTGATGCACCACGAGAAGTTAGATGGCAATGGTTATCCTAGAGGCTTGAAGGGGGAGGAGATTCCAATTCACGGCCGTATGAGCTGTATTGTAGATATCTACGATGCGCTAACGGCTGATCGCTGTTACAAAAAAGGCATGAGTTCTGCGGAAGCGTTTAAAATCTTGTTGAGTCTAACGCCATTTCATTTAGACGCCGACTTAGTTTACAAATTCATTAATTGCATTGGGATGTACCCCGTCGGCTCCATTGTCGAGTTGAACGATGGGCGTGTTGGTATTGTTTGGTCTTCAAATGAATCTCAAGCATTAAAGCCAGAAGTGAAATGTTTCTACTCCCGCAAGTATAAACGATACATTGATGTCACGATGGTGGATTTAAAAACGAGTGCGTACAAAATTGAAAGAGCGATCGCGCCTTCATCGTTAGAGATCGATCCTAAGCCTTTTTATGATTAAGAGAAATAGATAAGCTTATACAACAGGCTTTACATCCTTGCATGTAGATCGTATTTTATTTGCATAACTATCTATTAATTTTTTCTAAGTTGTTTAGATGCAAGATGGTTATTAAGACCTCGGCTTCATGGATAGAAACCGGGCGATAAAATAGTTCTATACACAATGGGCTATAAACCTCATTTTGCTGGAAGGGATGCCAATGCAAATAGATACATGGATTTTTTACACTCTTGCCATTCTCGTGCTCACAGCTTCACCAGGACCAAGCTCACTGTTGTGTTTAAGTAAAGGAGTGAGTAGTGGGTTTCGTATTGCTTTCATGACTGCGCTTGGCAGTTTGTCTGCGATTACGATCATCCTTACGCTCTCATTTACCGGGCTGGGAGTTGTCATTGCTTCATCTGAGTTAGTTTTTAATATTATCAAATGGTGTGGCGCCGCTTATTTAATCTGGTTAGGTATTCAAGCGTTGCGCTCATCTCAGACAGATTTTAATAAAACGGCAACGACTCAAAGTTCCGCGACAGCGTTTAGCGCGTTCACTAGTGGTTTCATTGTTGGCGCTAGTAATCCCAAAGCGATAGTCTTTTTCACCGCTTTGTTTCCTCAATTCATAGAACCTTCCGCACCGCTACTGTCTCAATACGCGATTTTCGCGTCTACATTTGTGGTTTTTGAGCTTAGCTGGCTAACATTTTATGCATTGTTAGGGGTAAAAGCCTCCGATTGGTTGTTTGTCGCTGGAAGAGCGAAGTTGTTTAATCGTTTGACTGGGGGAGTATTTATTGGTGCAGGCGTGATGTTGTCGACGGCAAACCGATAAATAAGACAGACTTCGGTACGCAGTTAGGTTTTCCCATATAGTAAGTTGGAATGCGCTAATTTAGCTTTGTCTTATTTCCAGAATGGAAATAGACGTTTTGTTTATTTTCATTAGTGGCAACAGCCAAGCAGGAGTAAAATCACGTTACTCTTTAGGGGTAGAGCTCGTATTTTGTCTTGTGGACTTGTGGTTACTTTGTAGGAATATCTTAGATGACAAGCCTTTCTAAACTACAACAACGTTTTCTAGATATCGCGACCGACGTCCGTCTTTCTCCAAAACAGAAGTCGAGTTTTTTAGCTTTAGAGGCTGAAGCGTGCATTCCTTACATGACCGTATCTCCATCACTGAGACAAGCAATGGATGAAGGCATCATCTGCGATATGTTTGAAGGTCATGCACAGTTTAAACCTCGCTATGTGTTGCCTGATTACGCTAAATTTCTATCGCAAGGCTCAGACTATTTAGAGTTGTCTCCGGCTGATGATTTCGATGATGCGTTGAACATGCTGACCATCATTTACCATCATGTTCCTTCGGTAACGAACATTCCGGTTTACTTAGGCCAGTTAGATGATGTCTTGTTGCCTTACATAGGCGACCTAACAGAGAGCCAGATTTACAAAAAGTTAAAACATTTTTGGATCATGCTGGATCGCACTTTGCCAGATGCGTTTATGCATGTGAATGTCGGACCGACAGACAACATTATTTGTCGCACTGTTTTAAAAGTAGATGCGGAGCTCAAGCAGATCGCACCGAATCTCACCTTTATGTACGACGAGACAGTTACACCTGATGATTTACTTCGTCAAGCGACACAGAACATTTGTGAATGCAGTAAACCGCATATCGCCAATTACCCAATGCACACGAAAGCCTACAACGGCTCACGCTTTGGTATTGTAAGTTGCTACAACTCGCTTCCATTAGCAGGTGGCTCGAACACATTGGTGCGAATGAATTTAAAAGAAGTTGCAAAACGAGCATCAGACTGTAACGACTTCTTAAACAGTGCGTTGCCTTCTTACCATCGATTAATGGTCGAGCTCATAAACGCAAGAAGCACGCACTTGCATGAAAAATCGAACTTCTTTCAAGGCTTTTTGACGCAAGAAGGGTTGATAAAAGAGTCCTATTTCGCGCCAATGTATGGCGTTTACGGCATGGCCGAAGCGGTAAACCTTCTATTTGAAAAAGAAGGGCAAATAGGGCGATACGGAAAAAATGATCGAGCAAATACTTTTGCTCATGATGTTTCAGCAACACTGGCTAAACTGGTGGACTCAACCCCGGTGAAATATGGTTTAGATGGCAAAGCGCTCTTACATGCACAAGGCGGCATTAGCTTAGATCATGATGTTACGCCAGGTGTACGTCTGCCTTATGGTGCAGAGCCAGACCCTGTCACTTATGTACAAGCAACGGCGAAGCATCATCAGTATTATCGTGCGGGTATCAGCGATATTTTGACGATTGATGAAACGGTGAAATCTAACCCAGAAGCGATGTTCAATTTATGTAAAGGGGCACTAAATGCTGGTTATCGTGAGTTTACCGCGAATGTCACTTCAAATGACTTAATTCGCGTGACAGGCTACATGATCAAACTTTCAGATGTCGCGAAATATGATAAAGAAGGTTCGAGAACCAACACGACGTTTCTAGGTGCAGAAGCAGCAAAAAATACCAAAATTTTAGAACGCTCGCCACGTGTGGTGAGTCATGAAGTAACACCGACTTACACGCAGGCATAAGTTCGGTTTAGGAAAGAACAAGATGTCTAGACGAAGTGGAAGCCTTTTGGCAAAAGTCACTCGTATCCTTCCTTTCTCTTGTGTTGATGGGCCAGGAAATCGTCTAGTCATCTTTCTACAGGGTTGTAACTATCAGTGTTTGAACTGCCACAATCCTCACACGATAAACCATTGTAATCATTGTGGTGAGTGTGTGAGTGAATGTTCAGCAGGCGCATTGAAGTTCGACGAAAACAACAACGTTGTTTGGCTTAAAGAGGAGTGCACCCACTGCGATCATTGTATAGAGATATGTCAGAACCAATCTAATCCAAAAATTACTGACTACTCTGTAGTAACAATGCTCGATTTGATACGCAAACATCGCTTTTTCATCAGTGGTGTTACTGTATCCGGTGGGGAATCTACCTTACAACTTCCTTTCATTATTGAGCTGTTTAAAGGGATAAAACAAGATCCTGAATTACGGCACCTCTCTTGTTTCATCGACAGTAACGGTTCTTTAGCGGTTGCTGGTTGGCAGCGTATTCTACCTTTTCTGGATGGCGCAATGATCGATTTGAAAGCGTGGCAGACGGAGACGCATCAGTGGCTAACTGGGCGTGATAATCATCGTGTATTTAAAACCCTTCAGTACCTTGTTGAGCACGAAAAATTGTACGAGGTCCGCTTACTGCATATTCCCCAAAAAAGTGATTTAGATATAGAAATCGTAGCAATTGGACGTTACTTGAGTACTCTTCCTGAATCGGTGCTTATCCGTTTAAATGCCTTTCAGCATCATGGAGTAGTGGGGGAGGCGTTAACTTGGGATATGTGCTCTCATCATGATATCGAACGCTTAAAATCAGAGCTTCGATGCTACGTGAGTAACCCTATCACCGTGCCGACAGTACTCACGTAGTACTGTTGTTTATCTATGCTTACGCATCACAGGCATCTAACATGGCGCAAGCGTCGAGTAATTGTTGCTGTAACCATTTTAAAGCGGGATCGTTTAAGCTCGCTTTGTTCCAAACGAGGCTGTAGGCTACTTGCCCGTAATCGAATGGAAGAGCTTGCTCAACCAAACCTTTTGCTTGCATTGCCGCTCTTGCCCAAAGCTTGGAGCATGTGAACAAGTAATCCGAGTGCTGACACATCACCGCAGCTGAACCAAAGTCGGCTACACGCATGGCCAAGTTTCGCTTTGAATGCCTTTGGGTGAGATTTTGCTCAAAATAAGGTTGTGACAGATCTTTATCATGAATACCGATGTGTCTTGCACAAAGGTAACTTTCAACAGATAAGGGTTGCTCAGCGAGTGGGTTCGATGCTCTCATTAAGCAAACCATTTCGTCTTTCAAAATGGTTTTCCATACCAAGTCTTTATTTTGTGTGGGTGGTTGGCTGAGATCGTGAGGAAGCAACAAAAAATCCACTTGACCTCTTGCTAATGCATCGAAGCTCATTTCCTCTTTCGCATGGACATTC
This sequence comes from Vibrio sp. 2130-1, assembly GCF_033339515.1. Taxonomy (NCBI): domain Bacteria; kingdom Pseudomonadati; phylum Pseudomonadota; class Gammaproteobacteria; order Vibrionales; family Vibrionaceae; genus Vibrio; species Vibrio sp. 2130-1. Next base: position 359,638 of record NZ_JAWOUT010000005.1, on the reverse strand, counting down.
AAGTGCGCGTGATTGCTCAGTTGTTGGGACAAGTGCTGTAGAACTGGCGCAAAGAGCTCAAACGAACTTTCACGCATTGCTAATGAAAAACTACCTTGATAGTAAGCCGGATTAAAAGAGCCTTGATGTAATAACCCATTCATACTGGAGAGTATGCCATGGATTGATGGGCCTATATGCAGCGCAAATGCTGTCGGCACTAAGCGAGTGCCATCACGGTAAAAAAGGTCATCCTTTAGCGTTTCGCGCAACTGTCCGAGCGTTTTACTGACGCTCGATGGTGTTACACACAAGCGTTCTGCCGCAAGTGTGACGCTGTGAGTGGTTAACAACATATGTAAAACAGTTAGATGTTTAAGGCTTATACGCGAAAGAGCAATGTAGTCCATAAATAGCATGGTTTCTTATGATTTTTGGCAGTATATCAGCATGAAACAAATTTTTACTATTGTTTATCTCGGAAACACGCCTGTTTCTCTTTGAGCTCAATGCATTTAATGGGTTGCATAAGGGTTGATGGTGCTTATAAGTCTAGAAATTTATCTTAGTTTTGTTGGACTTTAATGCTTTCATTTATTCAATTCTAAAGCTTCTATGTAATTTTAATCAATTTGGAGGAGTTGATTGATTTGTACACGAATTAAACTTGTTCCTTGTTAATTAAAATAGATATTGTTTTGTTGATTGTTTGGTGATTTACTCATGATCCCTCAGTAACAAAGGTATAAATAATTAATGGACGACCCCTTTAGTCGACAAAACCCTTCACCATATGTCTTCTTATTATTGGAGACATGCTCATGCTAGAACTTTTTATGCAACCAGAAGCTTGGGCTATTTTCGCCACTTTGTTTGCGCTTGAAGTTGTCTTAGGCGTTGATAACGTCGTTTTTATCTCTGTCTTATGTGAAAGACTGCCGCTGCACCAACGTAAGCTGGCAAGAAACCTTGGTATTGGTCTTGCTGTTATTGCTCGTATTGGTTTAGTGTTTTCAATCTCTTGGATCATGCAACTGACTCAACCGCTATTTTCTTTGGCGAACCATGCGTTTACCGGAAGAGACGTCATCATGATTGCGGGTGGTGCATTCCTCTTGGCTAAAAGCCTGAAAGAGTTGTGGAGTTGGTTAAATCACAACGAGTCGGCTCACTCAACTCACGCCCGCACTGGTTTAGCGGTAGTTCTGTTGCAGATTGTTGCCGTGGATGCTGTATTCTCGATGGACTCGGTGATAACCGCCGTTGGTTTGACAAGTGATGTCCCACTTATGGTCGCAGCGATAGTTTCGTCAGCTATCGTGATGGTCATGACAGCCGAAAAAATCAATAACCTGGTGTCGTGTTACCCTGGTTTTAAGACACTTGCTTTGTTATTCCTTGTTTTGTTAGGTGGTTTATTGATGGCAGAAGGCTTCGAAATTCATATCAACAAAGGTTATGTGTACTTTGCGATGGCATTCGGCTTAATTCTGGAACTTTGTCATATCCAGTTAAAAAACAAACAACGCCCGACTATTAAACGTCTTAGTCCGTTGCGAGTTCATCCAACCAGATTAGAAGCTCGTCAATAATAAAAGATATTGCCGCTCATATGAGCGGCATTTTTGTATTCGTCATCACCTATTTTTACTCTCTTTTTATTTTGTTGTCGTTTCGACAAAAAATCGCATTTGTTGTGGGGTTGAAGATTTTTTATATAGACCGCCCAACTAATATGAGTGAACGGCAATAATGGATAAAATGATCGATGCGTTAGCAACCCATGGCTACTACATCTGGGATGATTTTCTTTCTGAACAAGAAGTGGCTCAATTACGAGACTGCATTCCAAGTAACTGGAAAAAAGCGCGTATTGGTCGTAATGACGATGTGACTCGTATTGAGTCAATTCGAAGTGACAAAATTCAATGGTTATCGCCCAATATGGGGCACGCGGTTACTTCTTACTTAGATAAGATGGAAGAAATACGCCAAGAAGTGAACCGTCACTTGTTTCTGGGACTTTTTGAGTATGAAGCTCACTTTGCCAAGTACGAGGAAGGGGATTTCTACCAAAAGCATCTAGATTGTTTTAAGGGCAATGAAAACCGTCGATTGACAACCGTTTTTTACATGAACGAATCTTGGACGGAAAAGGATGCAGGTGAATTGGTGGTTTACGATCTAAATGATAATAAGATAGCTACCATCCCTCCTCAATCAGGACGCTTACTTTTATTCTTATCTGAGCAATTCCCGCATGAGGTTTTACCGACCAACGCAGAGCGGTTCAGCATTGCAGGTTGGTTCAGAATCAATGGTGTGCGAGACAATGTACTTGATATTGCAAAATGATTGGTTTGCAACCAGCATAAAATCAGCAAAGGGCGTAGATACGCCCTTTATCGATTAAACATTAGTTGATAGCTTGTAACACTCGGTCATGTTTCGCTCTAGTACTGCATAGACATCAGGACAAAGTTCTTGTTTAGCGACTTGCGCACCCATAATCGCGGCGATTTGTGCTTGAGCCATTCGTCCGCGGTAGGGACGGTCCTGAGACAGAGCTTGAAAAACATCGGCAACCGCGACAATACGCGATGGTACATCGAGTTCGTCTCCTGTTTTATGATAAGGATAGCCTGAACCGTCCAAACGCTCGTGATGATTAGAGGCCCACTCCGCTATTTTAGCGTTGGGAAACACTTTGTGTAATGCGAGCTGAGTATCAATTGTATGGCGTTTCATACGCGTATACTCTTGTTTATTAAGAGAGCCTTCTTTATGAAGAATCTCATCTGGTGTTTTTAACTTTCCGATATCATGCACCAACCCAGCAATAAATAACATCTCTTGGTCGTGCTCACAGAACCCAAGCTTGATGGCTAGATACCGAGATAACTCCGCCACTTTTTGCGAATGTTGATAAGTAAATGGGCTTTTTGCGTCAACAATTCGAGCGATAAACATTCCCAAACTATTCATATCTTGGATGGTGAGCTGTTTTTGAAGCCAATCAATGCTTTTAAAGTTTAATCCGATGGTTTCTATATTTTCAGACTCCATCGCGAACCAAAATGCGTCGGTCATAACGAGCTTAACCATTGCCTTAGCCATGTCTGGATTAAACAAAGTTCCAGCGTTTGCCATGATGCATTCTGCAATTAGTTCTTCATGAAGTGTGACAATGTCACAGTGGCAGTTCATGACGTATTTGGAACGCATAAAATCGAGACGATCGGCTAAATAGAGTAGGGCAGCGACCTCTTTTTCAAAAGGCGGTAAATCAAGATATTTTAGTTCACTCCAATGTGTATGGTGGTAAAGAACAGGTGTAGCAAACTGACGTAACAAACGACACTGCTTGAGGCTTCGGTATCCTCTTAAGCAATGTGTTTTTACATCTTGTGGCACCAACTCCTCAAGTAACATTTTATGTTCTTGTGTTTCGGAGACCCCACAATCGTGGATCATCCCTGCGAAGTAGCAAAACTCCGCTTTTTCTGGTTCCCAGTTCATGACCCGAGCACATTGGTAAGCTATGTAAGCGACACGATGGCTATGGTGCGTATCATCAACACCGACATAGTCGAGTGCTCGAGCAACCCAGATAAGTGCTTGTTTCAGATCGACTTCAAAGCCCATGTCCGTATGGGAATGGCAAGAATGATTCATGGTTTATACCGACATTGCTAATTAGCCCACGCTAAACCCAAATCAGAAGGTGATAGGAAAAATTGGGTACGACAGCGAATAGACCCCAAAAAGGTGGGCGTTTAGACATAGTTTTGATTATGGGCGGGATAATAATCCTAGTTGCATAATAATATCACCTGAAGCTCATGGTTAAGAGTCAGATATTTGAACTAAGTATAAGTTTTGAAAGATTATTGTTGCTCTTGTTGACTTATTTGAAAACGACAATAAATCATGATGTAACGCATTCTTATTTTTATTTTTGTAGATCGTGTTCGGGCTCAACCAGAGACACACGGTATTGATGTCTGATTAACAGAATTCATATTGTTGCTTTTGAAGGCAAAAAATAAGAAGACTTCTTCGAGGCTTGCTCTGTAACTAACAGAGTAATAGGGAAAGCAGCTTGTTAACTACATGACAATAGAGCGTCGTTGAAAACATTTTCTCTGTAGCTCATGTCGTTGAGGGAAGATAATAAAATGGTACGGTTTCCCAGCGATGCTAGCCCTTTTAGTGAGATAAGTTTATTGAAAATGTGTGATTGCAAAGTAAGCATAGGTAGTAAAAGTAGCTAGAATGATAGCTCTAAATGAAAAGGATTTCGTATGTTGAAGCATCGTTTATATCGGAGTTACACCGCTGGGTTAAAAATAGCAGCCCTTATCCTTCCTATGCCGAGACCAACCTTGTTTTCCGGCCCTGGTTCGATGAATGAGCTATTAGAATCGATGACCGAGCTGGGATTTAAACGCGTTTTGTTAGTTACCGACGAAGGGTTAGTCCAAGTTGGTATTGTAGATAAGGTGCTTGAGGCTGCAGCACAACTCGATTTACAGTTAGATGTTTTCTCGCAAGTTAAGCCCGATCCTACCTATGATCAGGTAGAGAGCGGTCTAGAGGCTTATCATCGTTTTCATTGTGAGGGCATATTAGCTTTGGGTGGCGGCTCTGCAATGGATTGTGCAAAAGTCATCGCTGCGAAAGTTACCAATAAACGGCCAATAAAAAAATTAGCTGGACTATTGAAGGTATGGCGAATGCCAGCGCCGCTTTTTGCTATTCCAACAACGGCTGGAACCGGAAGTGAAGTTACTATCGCTGCGGTCGTGTCAGATCCCTCCTCACACATTAAAACCCCTTTAATGGATCCAAAGTTGGTGCCACTAATGGCAGCTTTAGATGCGAATTTAATGATTGGTTTACCTCCTAAGATCACGGCTGATACTGGCGTTGATGCATTAACCCACGCTATTGAGGCCTATGTATCGAAAAACGCTACTCAAGAAACGATGGCTTATTCGGTTGCCGCTATTAAACTCATTTTTAAATATCTTCCTAGGGCTGTGATGCAAGGGGATGATGTCGAAGCTCGTCATAAAATGGCTATGGCATCCTATTACGCGGGTTTAGCATTTACCAAAGCGAGTTTGGGTTATGTTCATGCCTTTGCTCACACATTCGGTGCGAAATATGGAATACCTCATGGCATGGCAAACGGATTAGCCTTGTTACCTGTGCTGCGCTTTTCATTATCAGAGATAGAGCCTCAACTAAGAAAACTCGATGCGTTGACGGCCGAAGGGCAGTCAGGTGAGGCGAGTGCTCAACACTTTTTGACGCATGTGGAGTCTTTGTTTGCAAGCATTGATATTAAGCAGAAAAGTGCACTCATTCAGCGCGAAGATGCTGATGCGCTTGTAGATTTAATTCTGAAAGAGGCGCACTGGAATTACCCTGTCCCTAAGTTCATGAGCAGGGAAGAATGTACTCAGCTATTGTTGGAAATTAGTAGTGTGTAAATTATTGTTTACACTTATGGTTTTTTATCCTTACACTTTGCTTGATCTTCTGCTGAAGATCCTACAATATCGACAGCATTACAAATATGGTGTTGGTTTCGGTACGCCGTTGCCCGATCTAATACTGATAATTTCTAATAAAGTGTAAAGATTAATATACAATGAGTCGTTCTAAAGTATTCGGTAGTACGCTAATTATTGCGGGCACTACAATAGGCGCTGGTATGCTAGCGCTTCCACTTGCCTCTGCCGGCATTGGTTTTTCAACTTCTATTATCATCATGCTAGGCTTATGGGCTCTGATGGCTTTCACTGCCTTGCTTATGCTTGAGCTTCATCAACATGCGGAGAGTAGTGCTACACTTCATACTTTGGCGAAACAGATCCTAGGTCAAAAAGGCAAGTGGGTGGCAAGTTTTGCGATGTTGTTTCTTTTCTACTCATTATGTGCAGCGTATATCGCTGGCGGTGGTGCTCAGTTCGGAGACCGCCTTGCACAATGGTTTGACCTCGATATTTCAGGGCCTACATCAACGATAATCTTTACCTTGATTGTGACTTTAGTTGTGACAGTGGGTACCGGTACGGTCGATAAAGTAAACCGAGTACTGTTCGCGATGAAGCTCATTGCGATGGTTGCGGTGCTTTCTTTTCTTGCTCCAAACGTTACGGAATCTTACTTGTTAAGTATGCCAATCGAACAAGGCCTTGTTGTAGCGGCGATTCCGGTGATCTTTACTTCGTTTGGTTTCCACGGAAGTATACCTGCAATTGTGAATTACTTAGACGGTGACACTTCTTCTTTACGCAAAGCCGTTATTATTGGTTCGACGATTCCACTCGTTATTTATATCTTTTGGCAAATCGTGACGTTGGGTGTGGTTAGCCAAAGTACGCTTGTTGAGAACGGAGGGTTGAGCGCACTGATTGGTCAACTATCTCAGACAGTACACCAATCAAATTTGGGTAGCATTGTTGGTGTGTTTGCTGACTTGGCATTGTTGACATCGTTCCTTGGCGTGAGTTTGGGTCTATTCGAATTTTTGGGTGATACCATCAAAGGAAGTAACGATAAGCCTAATCGTTTGATTGCGGCACTAGTGACGTTTACTCCACCGCTAGGCTTCGCACTTTTCTATCCTCAAGGCTTTATTATGGCTTTGGGCTATGCAGCGATTGCCTTAGCGATTTTAGCCATCTTTTTGCCTTTGGTTATGGTGATCAAGGTTCGTAAATCGGATGATTTTACTGGGGAGTACCGCGTCGCAGGTGGTCATGGTGCGCTAGTGATAACGGGCATCGCTGGCACTGGCATCGTATTCGCTCAGGTGTTAATTACGCTGGGTGTGCTTCCTGCTCTAGGCTAGTTGTTCAGAACGTTCTTTGAATAACCTCTAGTTACTGAATCCATCGTAATCAATCAGTATTGTTAAGCCAACGAGTTTTGCTCGTTGGCTTTTTTAATCTGGATCAAATTACCGTAAGATATCCGGTGAAAAAATTGGTAGAAATGTGCTTTTATTTCGTACACTTAAGTTGTGGTATATCGATAGTTTAAGTGGAGAAAACCGCTCAAAATACCATTGAATTTGCAACACAATGAGCTTTTCTTGTTTCTCTGCTTTGGTGTGGAGGTGAAGCATGGCGCACCGGAGTTTTTACCCGTTTGCAAAACCGCTTAACGAGCAACTGCAAACGCTAAAAGGCAGGATGCAGGCGCACTTGCCATGTATTGATAGGGTGTCATTTGCAAAATATCACCCAGACCAAGATGTGCTCAAATCATTTGCAGAAAGTGAGTTCGACACTTGGTGTCTAGCCCATCACGAATCAGCATTCCGTAAACTCCACCACCTCAATATTGCCTCTAAAAACGCGGTTCCTCGTATCGTCGAAGACCTTCATGATATTAATCACTGTCCTCGGGTTCAAATTTTACTCAAACACGGATATCAGTCGTCGGCTGCTATTCCTTGTTATGACAATAAAGCTTTTACTGGTTTTGTATTTTTGAACTCCACTCAACGTGATGCGTTTAGTTTAGAAGCGCTGAATGGTCTTAAACCTTATTTCGAAATGATTCGATTTGCGGTTGAATCAGAAACTCAAGTAGTCAATGCGATAGAAACGCTAGCGAACCGAATGCAATGTATGATGCCAGGCTATTCACCTGAGTATTACGCGCATACCAAACGCATGAAGTACTACAGTCAAATTATCGCAACGCAGTTAGCGGATCGTTATCACCTGAATGACGAAATGGTCGAAGATATTGGTATTTTTGCTCAGTTCCATGCGCTCGGTGATAGTCAGCTGCCAGTTGAAATTGCTAGCCGCCGAACAAATTACTCTCAAGAACAAGAGGCGATATTGATTCAACATATTGAGCGTTGTATCGATTCAGCGGATGACATAGTTGCCCGTATCGGAAATCCGGTTCACCCGAGTGTGACTTTGTTTTTGCAGATGATTATTTATCAGTACGAAAATTTAAATGGCACTGGTTATCCGTATGGTTTAACCAGTGATGATATACCAATAGCCGCCCAAATTACGGCTGCCGCAAATGCCTTTGATTTTATGACAACGCACCATCCGTATAGACAAGCGTGGTCCATCCCATACGCATTGTTAGAACTTGAAAAATGGGTATATCAGGGATGGTTATCTCGAGAATGTGTTGATGCTCTGCGAGAGCATCAAGGTTATATAAAGCAAATCATCCACAAATATCCCGAGCACTATACAGGCTTGGGGTTAATGTGAAGAGCAGTAACAAAGTTGAAATGTTGACGAGGAGGAATATTTAAACAATACTGTTTTTATATACAGTAATAAGTTTGGAGGTGAAGTATGTTGTGGGAAACCCTTGAAAGAGTAAACCGCTTACGCCAACAAGCACTTGCAAATCCTGAGTTTGTTGAGTCAGCAAAAGAGCACGAACAAGCACTTCAGGAGCAAGAATACCATTATCAAACTAAGAAAAAGCGTTCAGCCAAAGACAAACAAGGTAAAAAGTCGCTGGCCGATATCTATAAAGAAGTAGAGTTTGGCGCTGACGCTCGTCATTAATGTATTCACTGCGGCATTTTTCATTTCTTCATACGCTGCAGTATTCGTTCAAATTTATGCGAGAGCAGTGGGAGACCGCTGCTCTCGTTGACCTGCCTATAATTTACTAATGAAGTTCAGCAGAGCAAATTATCACTAACACTTAGCAATTCTCTCAATGATCTTGTTGATGTAATGATAATGACAACGGTTTGCATTTGTATCTTTGTTGTTATATAAAACCTCCCTTATTAATCGTTCTGTTGAATAAGAACGGCAAACGTGATCAACGAATGAGAGCTCTGAATAACTGTTATTCGTAAATGGCTATTAGGTGAAGTAGGGATGTTGGAAGCTAAAGCACTCCAGTTTGAGATTGAAGGCAAGTCATTGCTAAAAGCGTTTGATGTGACATTTGAACCCGGAAAAACATACGCTCTTGTTGGACACAATGGTTCAGGAAAATCCACATTGTTAAAGTTGCTGGCACAGCAACAGCCATACACCGCTGGTGACGTGGTTCTGCATGGAACGAGCATTAACGATCTCTCAGCGAAAAAATTCGCCCAACACATTGCCTACTTGCCTCAGCATCTTCCAGTGACCGACAGTATTTTAGGTCGAGATTTAGTCGGTTTTGGTCGTTATCCATGGCATGGTTTACTTGGACGTTTGAGTAAGAAAGATCACGACATTGTTGAAGAAGCAATGGCGATGACAGGCACACTAAAATACGCAGATCGCTTAGTGGACACGTTATCTGGAGGAGAGCGTCAACGTGTGTGGCTAGCTATGCTGTTAGCCCAAAAAACCGAGTATTTGCTTCTTGATGAGCCTTTGTCTGCGCTAGATATCAGCCATCAAGTCGATATGTTGAAGCTTATCTCTAAACTCAGTCAAGAACTGGGCTTGGGCGTTATTATCGTATTACACGACATCAACTTGGCTGCACGATTTTGCGACTACATCGTTGCATTACATCAAGGTGATTTGATTGCACAAGGCAATGTTGAACAGGTGTTTACTGAACCTAAGTTGAGGGACATATATGGGATAGAGATGATGATCTCTGACCACCCTGCGGGTTACCCGGTGGCGATGCCAAGCTAAAGGTTGGAATAATGAGCAGTACAAACACTCGACTTAAACATTTCTCTTTCGCTCTCTCACTTAGTGCGCTTTTGGTCAGTTCTTTTCAAGCACTAGCTGACGCATCACCTCGGGTGATGTCGGTTGATTGGACACAAACTGAAACGATGTTGGCGTTAGGGGTTGTGCCCGTAGGCGTCGCTCAAGGGCAAGATTACGATGCTTGGGTAAAATCGCCACCGTTACCACCTCAAACTAAGGATGTAGGGTTAAGAACTCAACCCAATATAGAGCGTATTTACGAGCTCAGACCTGACCGTATTTTTATTGCCCCGTACTTCTCCTCAATGAAGCATCGTTTAGTCGATATTGCCCCCGTTACCACGATTGACTTATATGAAAGCGGGATCACAGATTGGTCGGTACTTACTCGTTTCACTCGGAGGTTTGGTGAAGAGCTGGGAAGAGAAGCGGAAGCAGAGGCGCTTATCCAACAATATGAAAAACGTTTCTCTTTATTAAAACAGCGCATAAACAAAGACCAGCCGCAGCTTTTAATTATTCAGTTTATGGATACGAAGCACGTTCGTGTTTTTGGTCAAAATAGTCTTTACTCTCAGGCTATCGAAAAGATTGGGCTGAGTAATGCATGGAATGAAAAGACGAATAGCTGGGGCTTTAGCCTAGTTGGCATCGACAAGTTAGCTGGCATAAAAGCTCAAATTGTTATCGTAGAGCCATTACCTTACGGTGGAGCGGAGCAGCTCTCTCAAGACCCATTTTGGCAATATGTTGTTCAACAATCTGGTGAAAAGGTCATGCAAGTCGCACCCGTTTGGAGTTTTGGTTCTATGCCTTCAGCTCTCCGTTTCGCAGAGTTAGTTACGGCGAGTAAGGCCGAGGAGTTAACACAATGAAAACGATGCCTTTAAGCTTTGTGGTGTTACTTTCGGCATTTACCTTTTCTATTGGTGCTTTCCAATTGTACCAAGTAAGCTCATTTTCGTTGGCTCTAATCAGTTTATGGGAGCCTAACTTTCAATCTATCGATTCTGTTTTACTTCACTTTAGCTGGTGGCCTCGAGTCTTCACCACGATTATATCTGGTGCTGGATTAGCGGTTGCTGGGGTATTGATGCAGCAAGTGCTGCGTAACCCTCTCGCTTCACCCACGACACTTGGTGTGGCGAGCGGTTCAAGTTTTGCTTTGATGTTAGCTACGCTATTCGCACCTTGGATGTTGGATATCGCGCCTAATTTGGTTGCTCTCATCGGCGGTGTGATATCGATGGGGTTGGTGATGCTGTTGTCATGGCGACGAGCGTTATCTCCAACGGTTGTCGTCGTTTCTGGGTTAGTGATAAACCTGTACTTTGCATCATTAAGTACGGTTATTCTGATGATGAATACCGAAAAGCTGAATGGGTTAATGATATGGGGAGCGGGTTCGCTTGTTCAGAGTGGATGGGGAGATTTCTCGTATCTTGCCCCTCGAATCGCACTTGCTACGATCATTGCATTTGTGATTGCAAAGCCGTTAAGTCTGTTGGAACTCTCCGAGCAAGGTGCCAAGAGTTTAGGTGTCTCGTTAGCTAAGTTGCGTTTTGTCTGTCTTGGGCTTGCGGTGTTAATCACTTCTTGGGTGGTTTCTGCCGTAGGAATCATCGGTTTCATCGGGTTAGCGGCGCCAGCGATTACTCGATTGATAGGTATCAATAAAGTCCAGCATAAGCTTTGGGTATCAATGCTGATTGGTGCCATGTTATTGACTTTAACCGATTTGGTTATTCAGCAACTGCCAGGGCTAATGGCGAGTTTTATACCAACGGGAGCAGCAACGGCTGCATTGGGCGCTCCGCTACTGTTATGGCTGTTACCTCGTTTATCACAAAAGACGCAGGGCCATACTCAAACAGTGTTAACTCGACACCGTCAACATGTTTACAAGCTAAACCCTAAAGCGATCTCATTGGCGTTGATCGGCACGTTAATCTCTGTTGTTCTTTTTGCCACGGTTGCTGTGCAAAATGAAGGGTGGACAAACTTATTTGCTAGCCAAAATTGGATTTTTTTGGAATGGCGCGCACCTAGGTTATTTGCAGCAGCAATTGCGGGGGCAATGTTGGCGATTGCTGGAACCATGATTCAACGCCTAAGTGGAAACCCAATGGCAAGTCCTGAAGTGATCGGTATCAGTTCAGGGACAGCGATGGGATTGATCATCGCGATGTTTACTGGGTTTGGTTCGTCAATTTTCACTCTTTCTCTAGGCGGGCTCGTAGGCGCATTAGCGACGGTATCAGTCATTGTGCTGCTAAACCTTAAGTCAGGCTTTCAGCCGGAGCGTATTTTGTTGACTGGTATTGCGATTACCGCACTGATGAATGCAATACAGAGCTTTATTCTAGCCACTGGTGACCCAAGAAGTTATCAAGCATTAGCTTGGTTGTCTGGGTCTACCTACTATGTCTCGGTTGAAACGTTACTCCCATTGTCTTTATCTGCGCTTGTCTTTATAGGGTTGAGTTTTCTCTGCGTAAGATGGCTAGATATTCTTCCTGTCGGTGCCGCTTCCTCTAAAGCACTTGGAGTTCGAGTTGATCGCTCACGCGCAATACTGCTTCTTTTAGTTGCTTGTCTCACGGTCAGTGCGACATTGGTTGTTGGTCCGATTAGCTTTGTTGGGTTGTTGGCTCCGCATTTAGCTCGCTTATTTGGTTTTAACAAAGCGTCACAACACATGTTATGCGCCGCGATACTGGGGGCAGGGGTGATGTTGTTGGCTGATTGGTTGGGACGACAGGTCCTTTACCCGCAAGAAATACCAACAGGGCTTATGGCGTCTCTCATTGGCGGTTTGTATTTAATGTGGGGTTTACGCCGCTTATAGAGATGAGTTAAGCCTCAACCAAGAAAGTACTTATACAAATAAGCACTCGTAGTGGCATTCGTAACCTATGCGAGTGCTTTATGCAAAACCTCTGGTTTGTCTTTTACGGAAACAACTGGCGATGCCGTAACTCGCTTTTCTTTCAGCGGTCGCTGAAGTCATGAAGGGTTGGTTTGGCTGCCGACAAAAAGGAGAAGAATATGACTCGGCAGTTTATGCTGACACCAACGTCGATGGCGGTTGTATTAGCTTTATCAACGCCAAATGTCTTGGCTCAGGAAGATGAAAATATAGTTGTGATTGGACAGCAGCAAGACAGTGCAGTTGGTCCTGATTTTAGTTATCTTGGAGCGAAGAGTCGGGCAGCGACGAAAACTGATATTGCCATCAATGAGACTCCAAGAGCGGTGTCTGTTGTTACGCGAGAGCAAATGGATGATCGTGCCTCTATTAGCATTTCTGACGCGCTACAGTACACACCAAGCATTCAAACTAACTATTTTGGCGAAGATAACAAGCAAGATTGGTTTATTATTCGTGGTTTTAAACAGGCGAACAGCGGGTTGTATCAAGATGGTACCCGTTTATATTCTTCTGGCTTCTATAGTTGGCAAATAGATCCGTTTGCGTTAGAGAGGGTTGAGGTTTTACGTGGTGCAGCGTCTGTTCTTTATGGGCAAAACCCTCCAGGTGGGGTTATCAATGTTGTCAGTAAGCGACCTCAATTTGATGGGGGGTCAGGACTTGTATCTTTGGAGTACGGTTCTGAAGACCGTAAACAACTTTCTCTTGACGTAAACTCTGAGGTGAGTGAGCAGCTAGCTTTCCGCTTTCAAGGGTTAGCGAGAAAAAATGGGACGAGAATTAGTGGGGTAGAAGCAGAGCGCATTCTTCTCTCTCCATCGATGACGTACAAATTTAATGAGACGTCTGAAATTACCTTTCTAACGAGCTATCAAAAAGACGACTCAGATCCTTATCTGCAATTTTTGCCAGTTGAAGGAACGTTAACGCCAAACAAAAATGGAAAGATCAGTGATAGTTTAGCGATAGGCAATCCTAACTGGGAGACGTTTGAGCGTGAGCAGGTGTCTTTAGGCTATGAGTTTTCTCATGCATTTAATGATACCACTTCATTTGTTCAAGCAGCTCGTTACAGCGAAATGGATGTTAAGCTAAGACAAATGTATTCGTACGTTTACTCGGCTGACGTGCCTGCGTTGGGGCCGGCTTTGGACCCATCAAATGAACGCAAAACCATACTTCGGGGTGCTTCAACAGAAGATGGGTCATCTGATGCTTTTAATATCGATAATCGTTTGATGCACCAAGTAAATTGGGGAAGTGTTGAGCATAACTTGATGTTGGGCATAGATTTTCAAATGATCAGTATCGATGGTAAAGATTTTGCCAATGACCCTATCGTTGCTAATGGTAATGCATTATTAAACACACCAATGGGAGCTTTGCCCGATCCTAGGTTTAATGTATTTAATCCTACTTATTCGGATAACATAATGTTACTCGATCCGAATACGCTACAACCATTGAGCGAAACCGATAAGCAAAGAACGAAAATCGATAATCAGCAGCTCGGCGTCTACTTTCAAGATCATATGCTGATCAACGATAAATGGGCGATGTTATTGGGCGCACGTTACGACGATACAAGTAATGAAGTACATAATGTTACCACGGGTGCTCGCACGAAAGTCGATAATGGAGAGTGGACGTTTAGCGTGGGAACGGCTTATATTTCTGATTCTGGCTTCACGCCATACTTTAGTTACTCTCAGTACTTTGATCCAATTATTCAAGAAGACAGCAATGGTAAGCCAGCGAAGCCTGAAAGCGGTGATCAATTTGAAATCGGTATGAAATACCAACCGGATTCATTTGATGGTTATTTCAATATTGCAACGTATCGGGCAACAAAAGAAAACTTGGCTCGTATCTACTTGAGTGAATTAACGCAAATAGGAAAAATAGAAAATAACGGCGTTGAGTTTGAAGCTGTAGCTAATGTGACACCATCCTTAACATTGATCGGGAACATTGCGTACGTTGATGCAGAGATAAAAGAAGACATCAATAAGGCATGGGTTGGCAAAACACCTTCCCAAGTGGCGAATACCGTATCATCAGCTTGGGCACATTATCGTTTCTTTGATGGACCTCTTGATGGCTTTGCTGTTGGCTTAGGCGCGCGCTATACAGGTGAGTCATACGGAGACAATGAAGAGGGACTAAAAGTACCAAGTTATTTCTTAATGGATGCGACGGTCAGTTATCGAATCGGCGATTACAAGTTACAAGTCGCAGCTAAAAACATCGCGGATAAAAAGTACATAGCGACATGTGATGGCTTTTGTTGGTATGGCGACCGACAAAATGTTATTGCAAGTTTAACTTACGACTGGTGAGTTAACGTATAAATAAACACCCCTAACTTTAGGGGTGTTTATTTAGAAATCGGCTTTACGGACAAAGTGCGGGTTTTTGTACTTTTTCTGCGGACCAAACGATGATACGACAAGTTTGTTCCATAATGTTTTGTCAAACTCACCCTTTGGAATCGAAGGGTAGAGGGTTTCCTCTTCTTCTCTTGCAAAGTTCATATATTGTTTCTTTTTAATTTGATTGTACTTTTTGGCGATCTGGTTATGTTTTCTTACCCACTCCAGCTTGTAATTGTGGAGCACTTTTTCACCATCTTCGAGACTCATCCGAGATAGGAACAGTCGCTTGTATGAGACCTTTCTGTCCAGCATTGTGCGCATAACGGTTTGGATATATTTACCGTGATGCGTAATGGTAATGTCGTTTTCATCAATAGGAGTGACACACCAGCCTTTAGGTAAAAAGTCTGGCTTCTTAAATTGCTTATTACGCTCCATTAGCGCCTGATGTAAAACTAAATCAGAGGTGCCGCGGAACGTCTTTTGCCATTTACCGATACGAATTTGAATCGAACCAGGCAAGCGATAGATGTTAGTAAACTTATCTTTGTCCATGGACTTGTGTCATGAGATTAATGTGCATAATTAGAAAGCGGAATTCAGCCCAATGCCACAGGCAGTAGACTTAAGTACCGTACGATTTTACAACGACCTTGCGTGATATAGCGAGGGGTTATGTCAATAATAGGTAAGAAATAGAAAATTAGTTCACATTATGAAGAAATTGGAAGCTAACAAGGCTAAATTTTGAAGTTACACCAATTATGCCCATACCAACTAAATAAAAAGAAGGCACGGGCATAAAATCACACCGCTTCTTCGAGTTGCTTGGTGTCTTCTTCAATCTGTTGTAGATGTCGGTTTGCTTGCTGTAACTGATACATTTGAGCATAACGACCATTTTGCGTTAAGAGTGCTTTGTGTGTGCCTTTCTCAACTAACTCCCCATGATGAAGAACAATGATTTGGTCTGCATCTAGGATAGTTGAAAGCCGATGAGCAATAACAACGAGCGTCATGTCTTGTCTGAGTACCGCCAAGCTCTTTTGGATTAAAGCCTCTGTTCCTGAGTCAATATTTGCGGTTGCTTCATCTAATATCAATATCTTAGGTTTTACCACAAGCACACGTGCTAACGCCAAAAGCTGTTTCTGACCCGCAGATAAATTAGTTTCGCCTTGACCTAACTGCGTGTCTAGCCCGTTAGGGTAACGATGAATTTGTTCTGCCAAACCTACCTTGTCTAACGCATCCCATATTTGATTGTCATCAACCGCCCGACTGAGAGAGATGTTTTCTCTGACTGAAGCAGGGAGAATATGTGGATCTTGTTGAACCATTGCCACATCTTTGCGAAGTACGTCTTTCCCTAATGTTTTAAGTGGACGACCATCTATGAGCAGTTCACCACATTGCGTTGGATAAAAGCCCATTAACAGTGACGCTAATGTGCTTTTACCGCTTCCTGTATGCCCGACAAGCGCGATAAAGTCTTGGTGGTTGGCCTTCAACGAAATGTCTTTTAGGACGTCCTGTTTACCATCGTAGCTAAATGTGAGGTCTTTAAGTTCGATAGCACCTGACCTTAATGGTTGATGATCGCCCCCGTAAGTTTGTTCTTTCGCATCAATCAATTCAAAAACACGTTCGCTTGATACTAACGCCTGCTGAAGTAGAGCAAGTTGCTGAGTCATCTCAATTAGTGGTTCAGTAACTCGCGCAAGATAACTGATAAATGCATACAGTACCCCCACACCAATCAACTCAATACCATTAAAACCAAAGATCGCAACCAAGCAAAGCAACGCAAGACCAGCGAGTAAGTCCATTAATGGTCTTAGCAGATAGCCGTTTAGCCGAATCACTCGTTTAGATGCCACCAGATGCTCTGCGGTTAGCTCGTTGAACTGTTTATTAAAACGCTCTTCTTGTTGCATTAATTGGATGACACTCATCCCTTGAATGGATTCACTCAGATTCGCATTTATATTGGTCAATAGGTCACGCATCTTTCGGTAGCTTTCTGTACTTAGCTGCTTAAACAAGTACATAAAGCCGATGACGATCGGCAGCAATACAAGCACAACGAGTGTGAGCTTCCAACTCATGAAAAACATAACTCCAAGCATTACGACAATCATGACCACGTTTTTCACCACGGTCGCGATCAAAAGCTCATAAAATTGCTGTAAAGATTCCGTATCGTTGGTGATTCGCGACACCAATTTTCCAGCAGGAGTGTAATCAAACGCAGATAACGGCTGCTTAATCACGCCAGAAAATACTTGCTTACGAATCGCTTTGATCGTGTTAGCCGCGACAATGCTAAATTGCAATGACTGAAAATACTGGAATGTTGCCGATACGATCTGAAAAGCGATATAACCTACTGCTAGCGAAATCAGAACATTTTGTGAATAGTCACCTTTAGCGATGTGCTCATCAATGAAATATTGAATCAACCAAGGGCCGCCGGCGCTGGCTAACGCAGCAATAAACAGCAAGGCGAGTCCTTTAATCATTGGCTTTGGTTGAGATAATGGGTAAGACATTAACCGTTTAAACGTGCTGGTCTGGTTCATTCATTATTCCTCCATCGCCTGCTCTAGTTTCTGATACTCGAACATCTCGGCGTACCAGCCTTGATGCGCTAATAAAGCGCTATGTTGCCCACGTTCAGTAATGTGTCCGTGATTCAATACAATGATCTCGTCTGCTGCTTCCAAAGCGGTGAGGCGGTGCGCAATAACGATTAGGGCTTGATTACGGTAGTATGTTTCCAAATTCTTAAGGATTTGATGTTCGGTCCGTCCATCAACAGCGGAAAGTGCATCGTCCAAAACCAACACTTGAGCATTCAGCAGCATAGCGCGTGCTATCGCAATACGTTGTTTTTGCCCGCCGGAGAGTGTAATGCCTTTTTCACCAACTTCTGTTTGATAGCCTTCAGGAAACTTTTCAATATCGTCATGTATACAGGCTAACTTTGCTGCTCTATAGACTTCTTCTTTCTCTGCATTAGGGTTGCCTAAGGCAATATTGTCGAAGATAGATTTGGAGAATAGAAACGGACTTTGGTTAACGACAGCAAAGCGGTTTCGCCACTGTGGAAGTAGGGCATCCTTGATCTCGACATCACCGAATTTAATTGAGCCGTTTTCTAAATCATGTTGACGCAAAAGTAGTGTTAACAGGGTCGATTTTCCGCTTCCTACCGGCCCTGCAACTCCCAACATTTTTCCGGGTTCCAGTTCGATGTTTACTTCCGTCAAAGCGGGCGGTAAATCACTAGACCAATGGAAATCGGCGATATCAATTTTTAACGGAAGTGGTTTATTTTCTATTGGCTTATTGCCACTGATAATTTCTGGCTTTTCATCAAAGATCTCTTGTAATCGATTCCATGCAGCAGAGCCTCTTTCTAAAATGTTAAATAGGAATGCGAATGCCAGCATCGGCCATATCATCAACCCTAAATACATCGTAAATGCGGTCAGATCACCAAGCGTGATCTCACCTTTATCAACAAGGTAAGCACCAGCAGCGACACTAAGAAGGAAAGAAAGACCGATGGTTAACTGAATTGCCGGGTCAAATCTAGCATCGACTCTTGCGACAGCGATGTTCTTTTCGCCAGTATCATCCACAACCTCTTCAAAACGTTGCTGCTCTTGGTTTTCTAATCCGAAAGCACGCAGCATTCGCACGCCATTAAGTGACTCTTGTGTCATGTCTGACATGGTAGAAAAGGCTTCCTGAGCGACACGAAAGCGTTGATGTAGGATACGCACAATAAAGAAGATGATGATGGCAAGAAATGGCATTGGAAGAAGCGCCATTACGGTGAGCTTCCAGCTTACTTGCGTTACCATAATGATTAAAACCGCAATACCAGTGATCAAAGAGTCTGCGGCGGTTAAAACCCCTTCGCCGGCTGTCATAACGATATTACGCACATCATTAGTGCCACGAGCCATCAGATCCCCCGTCTTGTAACGTTCAAAAAAACGAGGTGGCTGTGTCGATAAATGCCTATATAGACGGTTACGTAGAATGGTCCCGAGCTCCCAGCTTGCGCCGAAAAGCCAAATTCGCCATAAGATGCGACACCCATAAATAGTAAAGATCAGTACAGTTAACCCTGAGAGCCATAGAATCAGCGTATTTGTATCTAAAGTGTTGTCTACGACGCCATCAACTATGATGCCAACTGCTTTGGGCGGAACAAGCTGTAGTGCTGATATCACAGCGAAAAGCAGAATGGATCCGACATAGTGCCTCCACTTTTGTTGGAAATACCAACGTAGCTGCCAGAATATTCTCATTACGCCTCCCGCTTTAAATTATTGAATTTGTTATAGAACTATTATTGAGCGAAATGATGAGTTTACAAGCACAAGTTATAGGCGGGTTTAAAAACGATAGATTGTTTCAATTATAGCCATGTGTCGGCGCAAATTACTGGTTTTATCTCTATGAGCTAACTGTGCGACGACATTATGTGAAATAGTTGTTAATGGTGGTTTTGGAGCCATTACCTTGCAATAACGATGAAGACACCAAAAGTAAAAGTGTTACTGCCACTCTCTATGGGAATTAGCAATCGTCAGTTTGTATTTTGTATTTCACTTGGCCACCAGGAGTTTCTGGGTAGTAAACTTCGACATAACACATATGTTCTGGACCAACAGGCTTGTTTGCAAAACCAATAAGGAAGTAGGGCTCGTCTGGGCTATCTACCCCATACCAAGTGTTAATAGTGAGTTGCGGATCAAAGCCTGCTAGCTCTTTTGCTGGAATAACATTTTTGATAAATCCAAAGTAACCAATTAGGTCGTTATGGCCGTCATTATCTAGATCAATGTTATATTGTATGCCGCCATCAACTGTCTCTTGAGATTGAATCACTGCTTTGGTGTAGACAAAGTTGTTGGCGGTCATGAGTGCTTCTCTGGCTCCATATAGAACCGCCACTCTGGCATCTTTTTGTAAGCCAAGAAATTTAGGAAATGCAACGACGCTTACAATACCAAGAATGATGATGCACACAATGAGTTCAATAAGAGTAAATCCTTGAGAGCGACGCACAGCCTTTCTCCATGTTTAGAAACGAATAGGCGGCTATTCTGATATAGAAACTTTCAGGTCAAGTATTAAAAAAGAATGGTAATAAGAGATCGGGATTGCAAATCTCAAATATAAAACAAGTTGCTTATTTTCGTGGTGGGGGAGTGATTTTGATAAAAACCAAGGAATGAACTCGAGAGGATAAAATCCTCCCGAGTAAAGCGACTAAGATTCGTGTGTCAGAGCACTGCTGTTACGTTTAAAAATGAATCGCCAAATAAATAAGACAATTGCGATGTAACCTAATCCTACACCAAGCGCTTGCCAGTGCATGCCGTTATACATTGCGATTGGCATCAAAGAGATGATGAAGATGTCAGTGATTGAGCCTGGGACATAAGCGATGGCGTAATCATCAAGTACCTTGCTACGCATCTTTGGATCAACAATACGAAGTAGAGCAATGCCCATAGCTACCGTACCGGTCAACCAACCCCAAGAGAAAATGCCTTTCTCGAACCAATCTTCTCCCATGATACGTGGGGCAACCCAGAAGATTAGCCATAGTGTGAAGGCGATACCGCCGATTGCAAGCGCTACCATCGGCATTAAATACTGGGCTAGGACGGTAATCTTGATGGCTGAGATACCAAAGATAATCAAATAATCGGTACTGATGCCCGCAGCGTGTTTGAATGCACCGTCACAAAGATAGCGTGAAGCTTTCGTTTGTTTCGCGACGATTCGCACGAGCATGCCGCCAAGGAAGCCAGTTACGAACGTAGGGATTTGTACCTTATCGTGGAAAGAAGATAAGTAGTTAGCCGCTACATACGAGAAAGCTGTTACCACTACAACCAACGCCGCGTGAATCGCAAAAGAATCAACCGACAGGGAAGACATGGTGTCTTTCATTACCGGTTCTTGATCATCAGGCTTAACAAGGCCTTTGCGTTCGTGTTCGTCCATGCTGTCGAAGGTCGTAAAGCTACGAATCCAACCCATCTTCAATGCGAATTGCAGCATGAGCATGCCGACAGAAATCGAGATGAAAATACCCACGGTTGCGAACGTTAAGCCAAGTGTGAAGCCATCTTCCCAGCCAAGCCCCGTGAAGATTTCACCAACAACAGATGCAGAGCCATGTCCGCCCATAAAACCCGCAGACATTGTCACACCAAAGCCAGGATTAATCTCTGGCCAGAAGAAGGTTGTGAGAACTAGACCAAACATTGCCGCAAACAACCACTGAGAAACAGAAGCGATTTGGTTAAACGCCCACAATGAGCCAGCACGCTGTGCGACGGTTTTAGGTGATGGAACATACGTTGCCAGACCTAACGCAGAAAAAAGTGCAGCAGTTAATAGGCTTGCGTTAGCGGTAAACGTATCGGTCCAAGGAAGTACGTCTAACAGGGCTGGTCCAAAAATTAGACCGAATAATCCTGCGAGAACCGCCGATGGAATGTACATACGCTGTAGTAATGGCGCGTGAACGCGAATGACTTTTGCCAAAATCAATAGTAAGCCAGCGATGGCTAAGTCAGTCAGCATTAGACCTTTAGGCATCTTATCCTCCAGTAAATGCAGTCAAGGGGTAGCGTCCTTGTGACCTACCTTGAATAAAAATCTCTCTCAAGCCAAAAAGCCACATACGTGACTAAAAGCGTTGAGAAATCAATGTCGTTTTCATAAGCAAAGGAATGTGCTTATGCAATTTGAAATGAGTGTAAATGTTGTGATTGCACACGAACAGGAAGAGAAATTTGATGAAATTTCTCGATGTTATTTTGATAGTTCACTCAGGAAAGGCGGCAATCCTAGTCACTTTGTCAGAGCAATGCAATTGATGGGAATCAACAAATAGTGTTCACTAAATGAGCGTTCTATACTAACGGCCTGAAAAATAAAGACAATTAACAAGAAATAATATTTGTCATATCGACAATAAAAGTTGATTGAGTGGTTAAATTGTCGCCGCTTTATGAGGTGGTGTTACGGATTCACATGCGAAAGAACAAAATCAACCAAGGTGCGGTTTTTAAGGGAAAGCTGTTTTGAACGGTAAAGCAGGTGGATCGGTTTTGGCTTGGGAGTATGTTGCTGGAGAATTTCTACCAAGGCACCAGATTGAATTTCCTGTTCAACTAAGATCTTTGGTTGAAGAAGAACACCAGAGCCTTTTAACGCGGCAAACTTAAGCACATCACCATTATTAGACGTTAATCGGGTGTTGCTGTTTCCAAAGGTATTAGATGGCATGTTCACCACCTGTTGGCTTTCCCCTTGGTGGTACTGAAATCCCAAACAATGATGATGTTCAAGGTCATCAAGCGATTGGATAGGGGCATGCAGCTTAAGATAAGAGGGTGAGGCGCAGTAAGTCATGTCGTATTGCCCGAGTTTTCTTGCAACTAACGATGAATCGACCAACTCACCAATACGAATAATCACGTCTGCTTCGCTTCGATATGGGTCAATCAAACTGTTATCCAACATTAACTCAACGTTCAGTTCGGGAAATTCTGCTAAGAAGTCAGCCACGATGGGCGCAATCACCTTTTTACCATAGGTAACTGGGCAGTTAACTTTTACTGTTCCAGTTGGGCGGTTGATCAGCGTCTGGATTAGGTTCTCTGCGTTGGTGATGTCTTCAATAATGCGGTGGCACTCTTGATAGTAGAGTCTGCCAGCTTCGGTCAAGGACTGTTTGCGCGTGGTGCGATGAATCAGCTGCGTACCTAAGCTTTGCTCAAGAAAGCTCATGTGCTTGCCAACCATGGTCGGTGAAATATCAAAGTGGTGTGCTGCATTACGAAAGCTGCCGTGTTCGACCACGTAAGCGAAAACTTTCATGCTTGTTAATTTATCCATTGCACACCCAGAGTTGATAAAGAAATAACTAAAGCAGAGTTTATCAATCAAATGAGGTTAATTACAGTGGGCGTATGATTAAGAATGGAGAAAGAGATCCATCATGAGCGAGACGATTTTTGTTACCGCCGAACTGAAAATGAATGCCGATAAGCCAAGACAACAAGTGGTTGAAGCCATTGAACAATTTTGCCTTGATATGCAAAGCGAAGCGGGGTGCTTGCAAGCGAATGCGACCTACGATTCTAAAGATCCACAACGTGTGATTATTTGGGAGCGATATGAAAACCGCACCGCGATTGAAGCGCATTTTGCTATGTCGCATACACAAGCGTTCATTGCAGCTGAAATGGCAGAGTTAGTCCAAGCATTCGAAACCCAAGCTCAATAGGAGACGTGAACATGAAATGGGGCATTTTAGGCACAAGCTTTATCTCAGGTGTCATGGCTGAGGCAATCCAAGGCGATGACAAGAGTGAACTGTACGCTGTTGCTGGGCGTTCGGAGCAGAACTTAAAGACATTCGCTGAGCAATATGGCATCGAGAATACGTTCAACGATTACGATGCGTTGATTGCCGATGAGCAAGTCGACATTATTTACATCGCATTGCCAAATCACCTTCATCATGACTTTATCGTTAAAGCGGCAGAGCAGGGAAAAGCGATCCTGTGTGAAAAGTCACTGTCGGTAGATATGGAAAAAACCGAGTTGGCACTAAAAGCAGTCGAAACGCACCAGGTATTCTTTGCTGAAGGTTTGATGTACTTGCATCACCCGTTGATCAGCGAGTTGGTTTCGGTGCTTAAATCGGGAGAGGTTGGTGAACTTCGCTCCATCCATACGTCTTATATTGCATCGATTGCGCAGTTTGTTAATCCAGACAGTAAAGGTGCTTTGTATAATTTAGGTTGTTACCCAATGTCATTGGTGCATTTGGTTGTGAAAACCATGTTGGGTCAGCAAACCTTTGAGAACCGTTCAATGACAGCGATTGGTCGACAAGGTAACGATGGGAATATCTGTGAATCGAGTTTGATGATGCAATTTGGTGAGCAACAAACGGTGAGCGTACATACTGCCGAAGATCATGGATTGAAACACCAGTTCACCATCCTGGGTAGCAAAGGCTGTATTACGCTAGATTCAAACCCATGGCTACCAACGCAAGATAACCAGTTTAGTGTGGAAATTTACGAGACGTCGAAGCGTGAAGTGTCTGTACCGGCTGCAGGGGACGCTTTCTTCTATCAAGTGCGCAATATTCGCCAAGCGGTTGAAGCAGGGCGTACCTCGTTAGAAAACCCTTGTGCAACATGGGAAGACTCTCACCGTATTATGCAGCTACTGACTGAGTGGGAATCACTGGCTTCAAAGTAAGTGTGTACTTGAACCAATGAACATAAAAACGGCGCACTAAATACAATATTTGGTGCGCCGTTTTTTTATTTTGTGTTCAGTCTGGATTAAATGCGATTATCGCCGGTGCTGAACGCAATGATTTGGCTGATCTCAGACAGGCTTCTGCCACTTTCTTGCTGCCATTGAACAAACGCTTTGTTGGTTGCATCGAGCGATTTTTTCGTATCTTTGCCACCTTCAATGATCTTGCAATTACGCAGGTAAGCTTCAACGTCGCTAGACAAGATGAAGGTATCAACGCCCATTTGACGCAGTGTGTAAGGGCCTGTATTTCCGCCTAGGCGATTACCGCGTTTCTTCAAATACGCCCACAGGTCGGTGATTTTCTCTTGCGGCCAATCGGCAACCATTTTGCCAAACGAGCCATATTCGATTTTTGCTTCGTGGATCATACGTGCGTTGGCAGGAATCGACATGACTTTAGTGAGGTGGCGAATGATGCGTTTGTCGGTTGCTTTGGTTTCCCATTGCTCGTCTGACAGCATCAACAGCGGCTCAATCTTAAATCCGAAGAATACTTCTTCGAAGTTCGGCCACTTGTTGCGAACCACGCTCCACGAAATCCCACTTTGGAATACCTTCATTGAAAAAGCGGCCAGCCAACGGTCATCGGGAATCGCAGCCAGTTCCTCTTTGCTTAGTGGATGAGACAAAAGCGCTTCAAGTTGATCTTCACCACCTTTACGCTCTGCAGCACGCTGATAAATCGCGTCAAATTTTTCGATACTCATAAAAGAAGTTAGTCCTAGTTTATGTCGATATTTGCGAAACATACTACGCTTAAGTGGCTGAATCGTAAATTGATGGAGTGTCACAAATGAAGAAGGTCACATTAACGTTTGTCGGAGAAGGTTCGGATCGTATTGCGGAAAAATTCTATGCGTGGATGACGGACGGTGGGTTGGAAGACAGCATGATTGAGAATTTATCTGACCGTGAAATCTCAGTGGTCGGCATCAGTGATATGGATAATGAAACGCGTGATGTGGTAATCAATACGGAAATGAACTAACGAGTCGTTTTTCGTGAGCTATTAGAATCAGATAAAACAAAGCCCTTCACGAGAAGGGCTTTGTTGCGTTTATGAGCATGGGAGCTTAGTTGTTTACCAGCGTCAAACCGCTTGGCAGTGCATCACCGAAGATACGTTTCGATTCACTCTCAGATAGCTCTTTGACTTCTTCAACCAATGATACCCATGATTCAGGCACTTTACTTTGCTTCAACTTAGCCAGTACCTGCTCACGGTAGTCGTCTGAGATATCAAATAGTCGGTCGCCTGTTTTACGACAAATCATTACGGCTGCAAACGCGATCATTGGCTCTTTCTGCCAGTTCTGCTCTAACAGTTTAGGCAGCCACTGTTCCGCTTGTTCACGAGGAACGACGTTATGCTGACTGCCATATAAAGGCGTACGTGATGCCAAGCGACCCATTGCCCACCAGTGTGCTTGTTCAAACTGGTTTTGGTTGATCGCTTTACTCAAGAACCACGTTGCCAATAGAACTTTATCTTCCACTTCTAGATGCTCTAGAGAGGCTGAAAGACGCACCATGGATTCGTAACCCATGTCTTGTGCCGCTTTGGCGGATTGTGGGTTTTTCATCGCGCCGGGATGCAGATATTTTGCGATGTCTGCCAAAATGGTTTCTTGTTGTTCTTGGCTTAGACCGCCCGCGATACGTCGCCAGAATACCCACCAGTCTGTCCAACCTTGATGGTTTTTGAACTGAATATTTTGTTGATACAGTCCCCAAACTTGCTCAATACGCCAAGAGTCTGTTGGATCGCCAAAGCCCGGACGCAGTGCAAAGCCCGCCAAACGAAGCCAGTTTTTCTCGTGTTGTTCAGAACGACGGCGACGCTTACGACCTTGCGCAAAGGTATCAAACAGTTGACGTAGGGTAGTGAAATCCCACTCGTCACGTTTGCCCAGTTTCTTCTCAAGATCTTTGGCTAAGGTTTTGATCTCTTTGCTTTCCGCGCTTTTCTTATTACCGCTGTAAAGGCGAGCGATCAGCTCCTTACATTCATTCAGTTTAGGGTGAAGCTTAACTTGCTCGCTGTCATCGGTTTGCTTGTTACGAACTTCGAACTCCAGCTCCCAACGTTTGCTCTCGTCTTCTGCGCTGACACATTCCATCTTAAGCGTACCGACTTCGGTCAACTGACACGCCAGTTGCACTTCTACGCGCTCTTTCTGGTTGGCTTGCAGTTCGGCACCTTCACCTTCAAGGGTGGTGATATAAGGCGGCAGAGGAGCAAATAAGTCAGGATCAACGTCCACCATCACACCGTTTTGAATGGCAGTGTTATTGGTTAAGGTGTCGTGGGTAGAAGTCAGCAGGTTAAAGCGAACGGGCTCACCTAGGGTAAGTGAGAAGCGACGACCACTTAAGCGGATCTCGTGTCCTTCTTCTGTACCTTTTGCAAGCAAACAGAGCGCTTTGCCCATCTTGTTCTTCTCTTGAAGGTGCAAGAAGTAAGAACGCGCTGCGCCACCACCAATTTTTAGCTGTGCACCACGACGCGCTTTACCAAACGCAACGGCACCCAGTGCAACAGACCAATCTGGATGTGGGTTATCTAATACCGTAACCGGAGCGCCTCGCCAATCGGACAGTAGGGTAGTGACTCGTTCAGTCACAAGTTCACTGTTGAACACACCACCGTTGAGTAGCAAACCGACTGGAATGGCATTTTGTTTGTCGTCTTCAATGCCAAGAGCGGCACGAGCAACTTGTTGGTGCTGAGTTAAGAACTCGGCAACGTGTTTGCTCACAGCTGGGTCAGCAACGTATGGAAGACCAAACTCGACGACGGCGCTGCGGCGCTTGTCTGGTACTTCACTGAAATCAGAAAGCGGGAAGAAGCCATCTAAAGCGATTTGGTGCACTTCTTGTTTGCTCAGCCCAATACTCTTTGTTCCGCCAAGAAGTTTCGAGCCGCTACCCAGCATGGTGATCTTCACTTCTTCAGGTGCACTTGCTGAAAGTAGGCTTTCTTTCGCCTTGCGAGTTTGCTGAATCAGCTTAGTTAGGCTTGCTGCAGTGAGTTTTTTGTTTTGACTGAAGCGACTTTCAGCAAGGTGCGCTAACGCTAAGTCGAGGTTATCACCCCCTAGCATTAAGTGTTCACCAACGCCAATACGATCAAGTGCTAAGTCGCTATTGGTGAACTTAGCTTCTATCAGGCTTAAGTCTGTTGTACCACCACCCACATCGCAAACAAGGATTAGTGGCAGATCTTTTAATTCGTCAGCTGCGGTTTGCTGGTGGCGTGCGTACCAGTCGTAACATACGGCTTGTGGTTCTTCGAGCAGGACGATTTTTTTCAAACCTGCCAACTCAGCGGCTTCAAGCGTGAGTTTACGAGCGGTTTCATCGAACGACGCTGGAACGGTCACAACCACATCTTGGTCTTCTAGCTTATTGCTAGGGTGACGGTAGTTCCATGCTTGACGAATGTGGTTGAGGTAGCTTGCGCTGGCAATAACGGGTGAGACTTTATCTACGTCTTGCGCACCAGCCCAAGGAAGAATGTCTGAACTACGATCCACTGCTTGGTGCGATAGCCAGCTTTTAGCACTGGATACCTGACGTCCTTCCACCTTAGCGCCTAATTCACGAGCCCATTCACCCACGATCACATTACTAATGTCGCCAGAGACAGGTTCGTTTTCCCAAGGAAGTGTTAGGTCAGAAGGGGAGATTTGACCAACTGCAGGGTGATAGCGGAAAGAGGGCAGCAATGGTTTACGAACCACTTCACCCGGACCAATCAATTGGTCTATGTCGAATAGGGATACTTCGGATTGTTCAAGGTTGTCGGTGATTTCACAATACGCCACCACAGTGTTTGTGGTGCCAAGGTCAATACCAACAAGAAAACGAGGAGATGCCATACAAACCTTCGTGTATTTAAAAACGGCACCCGATTGGATGCCGTTTGATTTCTATTTATTCTTCTTCGTTTGAGTTGCTTTTCGCGTCTTCGCGCACATCGAACTCAACATGCCATTTTTGACCGTTATCAGCGGCAATGGCTTCTAAGTAAAGCGTACCAAGTTCTGTGACGCGAGAGGCTAGGGTTACAGGAACCACTTCACCTTCACGGCGACCTTCAGATACAGGCAGAGTTACTTGGATTTCTGGAAGCTCTTCAAGCTCTTCTGGTGCCCAGTAGTCTAGGTGAGTACCTGCTAGGTCATCACGACGAACCGTTGAGCCGAAGAACTGGAAGTTAACTGGCTGACCGATGATCAAACCAAACTCTTGGCTTGGTACGTCAACGCTTGAACCTTCTTCCATACCAAATGGTGCAACACACAGTGCTTCCATTGGAGGCGCCATGCCCGGAATCGCAGGCATCGCACTCTCGATACCCACGTAGTACGCTGAAGCAATACCGCCACGGATACGAACACCTTGACCACGACGCACAGAGCCGTAGTAAGCCGCACCGCTAGCAACCGCAAGGTCTAGATCCACACCTGTTAGGCGTTTCGCCATTTCAGCATCTGCTTCTAGTAGCCATTCGTTGATCGTGTCTTCTAGACGAGTTGCTAGAAGTTTCGATTTCAGAACACCACCGTTGAATAGGATTGCTGTTGGCTTGATGAAGTCAGCTGACTGCGCTGCATCCGAACCTGGCATACCAGGCATGTTAGCGAATGGGTTGAAATCTTGAGCTGCTGCTTCTGCGCCATTTCCTGAAGTAGAAAGGGCATTAGCTTGCTTAGACAAGAACGCTGCAATGTGACGAGTAATGCCCGCATCTTGTGCGTAAGGCAGACCCATTTGCGTTAGTGCACCACGGCTACGTTGAACAGGGTGGTCCGTAATCGCAACTTGAGGGAAGAAGCCGTCAACCAGTGTTTGTTGTACTTCTTCTTGAGTCAGTTCTGTTTTTAGCGTTGCGCCAAGCAGTTTAGAACCACGGCTTGGTACCACGATTGGCACTGACTGAAGCTCGCTGTCGTTCAATAGCGCTTCTTTAGCGTCACGACATGCGTGCGTCATTGCCTGAACTTGCCATGGCTGTAGCTCTTTGCCTTCTTGCGCTAGCTTCATCTTCAAGCGGTACGCAAGTGCAAGGTCCATGTTGTCACCGCCAAGTAGGATGTGTTCACCTACCGCAATACGGTTCAGAGTTAGGTTGCCGTCGTCTTCAGTTACTTCAACCAAAGAAAGGTCGGTTGTACCACCACCGATATCGACCACAAGCACGATGTCGCCAACTTCAACTTCGTCGCGCCATTTGTCGTTGCTGTTATCGATCCAGTTGTAAAGTGCAGCTTGTGGCTCTTCTAGAAGTGTTAGGTGCACAAAACCAACGTTGCGTGCTGCTTCTGCAGTTAGATCGCGAGCAGCAGGATCAAAAGAAGCAGGAACCGTAATGGTTACGTCTTGATCGGCAAGGTTGTGATTTGGGTTCGCGTGATTCCAAGCGTCTTTTAGGTGCTCTAGGTAAAGCTCTGTCGCACGAAGAGGGGATACTTTTTCCACTTCTTCTGGGCTACCTGCTGGCAGGAAAGCATCACGACGGTTCACACCTGCGTGGCAAAGCCAAGATTTCGCACTTGCAACAAGACGAATTGGTGTTTTTGAACCTAGGTTACGTGCAATTGCACCAACTAGAGCTTTTGGCTCGCTCGACCACGGAAGAACGCGTGATTGCGGGTTCATTTCGTGTTCGTGTGGTTGGTAAAGGAAAGAGCCTAATTGGCTGCGAGTCTCTACCGTACCCGGCGCAGTCAACTGCGGGATAGGCATCACTTCAACGCGAGCGTCTTCGTCGTGAGTATCAACAAAAGACATCACACAGTGTGTTGTACCTAAGTCGATACCAACACTGAATTTAGGCGTCTGTTGAGTTTCAACAGACACTTCTTGAGAATGGTTTTCTTGGTTCATGTGTTCCATTACAGCTCAACCTCAGCTGGAGCGATCACAGATGCGTCGTAGTTCTCAGCCAGTTTAGGCAACGTCATTGATGTTGCCTTCCAACCTTTGTGAACTAGCGTGCCGTTAAATGGCGCGCTGCCTGTTACGTTGCCAGTTAGGCGGATTTCTTGTGGGTTGAAGCCTTCTTCAACCGTAATGCGAGTTTCTTCGTCTTCGTTACGAACGTGCGCTAGCGTCACGTAGTCGTTCAGTACTTTCTGACCACCAGTGTGGATTACGCGAGCGGCTGCGCCTACTTCTTCATCAGAGAATGACGTTAGGTCTTCTTTTAAGAAGTCAATCAGACGAGCTTCTTGTTGCATGATAGAAAGCAGCTGCATTGCAGAGTCCGTTGATGCTGTTGCAAGTTTTGATTCAACTTCTACAACACGCTCTACGACTTTCTCTACTTCTACTACTTTTTCTACTTCAACGATCTTCTCAACTGGTTTCTCAACCTCGACGATTTTCTCGACTGGTTTTTCTACCACTTTCTCGACCACTTTTGATTTGCGCGACACTGCAACTAGAAGAAGCAAAACGCTCGATGCGGTTAGGCCAGCGTGAAGCATATCGAACGTTTGAGGAATTAGGTTCAAATCAATGTTCATGACGTTTTTTCTCTTTCTATTGATTTATTGGTGCTCAGTATTGGCTCATATTTGTTCACTAAAACGATCGTCTTTGCGATCTTGCACCAAGTTTAGACATTAAAATGATGACGGATGGTAGCATATTCAAGGCTTAAGGCTGTAATAATTCGTGACTATACCGTACGAACAGCGTGAAAAATCGACGATCAGACTCCCCAATATAGGTTGTTGCTTGATGTTTGTGCGTTGCTAACGCAGTATTTCAATAGATCCCGAAGTTTAACTTACGGAAGTATCAAAAATTACGATATGACACAAAGCACCGCTCATAAGAGCTTTATAAAACGACATTCAGACTCTATTTTAGCTTTTTTGGCGACTTTATGTGTCACTGCTGGTGTAGTAGGTGCTGCTTATACAATGCAGCAACGGTATACACAGACGACGTTTGATACTTTAGCCGACCGACAAGCAGAATCACTTAAAGCAAACGTCGAGAATGATCTAAAGTTCATTGGTGCGGGCGCAAACTTTTTCCATTCGATTGAGCGAAGCTATTGGCCATCGTTTCCCATGTATGCGGAACAAGTGATTAATAGCTCGCGAAGTCTCATTGGACTTCAATGGATGCAAAAGGTCGAATTCGAAGATCTTGATGAACATATTTTAAAGACCCGTCAAAAATTTCCAAACTTCCAACCGTTTACCGTTCCTAAAGATGGTCCCAAAACCTACGGGTACATTTTTGAACACAATGAGCCAATTTTTATCGCGTCGGATATCTACCCAAGAACACCGGAAAACCTTTCTCTATTGGGTTTCTATTTTTCGCGCAAACGCTTCGATTTAATCTTGGATGATATTTCCGAAAATGGGCGAGCGAATGTCTCGGATAAAGTTCGCTTACTGCAAGATGGTTATGACAAGTCCATACCTAAGACTGGGTTGCTGGTGTTCCATCCAGTGTTCGACTTCGAGAACAAATATTTATTAGGAGTAGTGACCGGCGTTATCCGAAGTACGGTTTACTTTGAGGATTTGATTACGAAAACCGCGACGGAGCTCGATATGTCGGTGCGCGTAGAAGACTTGGGATTCGACGCAGCAGATGACCCTGTTCTCTTTCAAAGTGCTAGCTGGGATAACATTCGAGGAACCGTTATAAGCCGAACCATTCAACTGCCTAACCGTGAATGGCGTATTGACTTTAAGCTTTCTGACGCAGTCTCAGCTTGGGAGCGTTCTATTTTAGCGGGCACGACGCTAGCCGGATTGGTAATCGCCTTTTTGATCAGTTGGATTGTGAATTTACAGTCTCGAGAAAAAGAGCGCTTAGCGGTCATGTTGGAGCTCAAAACCGTTGAATTAAAAAGAATGGCAGAGCGAGACCCTCTAACTCAACTACTGAATCGCCGAGCATTCAACGATCATTTGCTTAATCAGATAAACAAAGGTGTTAACTTCGCCTTGGTTGGTTTTGATATCGACCACTTCAAAGTGATTAATGACAAACACGGCCATTTAGGTGGAGATGAAGCGTTACAACATGTTACTAAGCTGGTCAGTGCTAATTTAAAACCGGGAGATAAGTTTTACCGAGCTGGTGGTGACGAGTTTTGTATTATTTCTAAAGTCATTGATAGAGCAGTGCTAGAAGCTTACCTAGAAAAATTACGGAGTGTTGTGGCAAGTACGGCTTTTGATTATGGTGATGCGTCAATCATCTGTACGTTGAGTATCGGTGCGGTTATCCATAAAGAAGAAGATCCTGAGAGCTTGTATCACAAAATGGATAGTCAACTCTATTTGAGTAAAAAAAACGGCCGTAATAATGTGTCGATCGGCGATTAAATGGGCGCACAAATTCGAGTTTTACGCCGTGTTACGATAGAATCGCACGCTTTAAATTTTTATGTTAGGAACCAAGGCAAACTATGAACCATAACCGTATTGTATGCTTCGATTTAGAAATGTGTTGCTGGAACGAAAATGGCGTCGGCAGCACGGGTGAAATTATCGAAGTGGGGTTAGCTGAAATAGATTTGTCTAAAGGTGAGATAGTCAAGCGTGCTCAATACTACGTGAAACCAGAACACGATGAAGTGTCTCTGTTCTGCGCTGAGTTAACGGGCATCACACCACGTAAGATTGAAAAACAAGGACGCCCACTAGAAGAAGTGCTTAAATCCATGGTTAAGAACTTCGGTGGTCGCAACAAAATCTTTGCATCTTGGGGGCGAGATGACCTCATTCTTCTAGAAGAGTGTAAGCAAAAAGGTATTGAAGCACCGTTCACAGAGTTCATCAACTTAGCGACACTCTACCGTATTCAAAATCGTCTTAAAGATAAACGTATAGGCCATCGAGCCGCTCAAGAAGCAAAAGGAATAGACTGGGAAGGGCGTCAACACTCTGGCTATGTAGATGCATACAACTTAGCTAAGCTTGCTTTGACCATGTTTTAGTTATTCGAACCTAGCTAGCTTGTAATTAAATAATCATCCAACCATTGTTGTTTTGTCATGCAGTCTGTTTAGTGTGGAAAGAGCTAAACACATACCTTGACCAGTATTTTAATAACAATGTCGTTGGCTTATTGAAAAACGCGCAGAGTGCGCGTTTTTTTATGGCTACAGAAGCGATATCTGTTGTCATTCTAGGGGTAGCTTAGAGTTAGCCAGCGACTTATATACTCATCTCGTCACTTTACTGAGACTGTAACTTCGCTCGAATGAACTCGCTGTGATCAACATAGAGTAGCTCTGCTGTTTTACGGATCACCGCGTCTTCTAGCGGGTCAATTTCGCCGTCTGCGTAAGCGACTTCCCACATGCTTTTGATTAAGTTGTAACGAGTTTCTTGAGTCAGTTCTCTTAGTTGAGAGGTAAAGTCGTACAGCGAAGCGGAATCTTTTATTTTCTGTTGCGCTTGCTCTAACAAAGTATTTGATTCTTCTTCATTTAACGAAAGCAGTTTCATCAATAAAGAGCGCTTTGTTTCTTGTTCTCTATCATCGACACTATGGTCTGCGCCAGAAACTTCACAAAGCAAACACGCGATAGCCATGTTAGGGGAAAGTGTGTTGGTTTGGCTTAAATCAGAGCCATCAATGAGTTGTTTAAATAATGATGTGAGAGAATTAAACATAATGAACACCGAGCTATTGTTTATTTGGTTAACATGGTAATAAATACGGAAGATCTCAAGGTGCGATACCAAATTTAGCACGCCGTTGACATTTAAGAACGGCCACTTTCTCCCCAAAAAACCTAAACTCCTGAGTTAGTTCACGGTGACTTGCCTCTTGCAAAGGGCAAGTCATTTGGGGATAGATACTCAGCTTTCAGCACGTGTGGGTGGAAAATGAACTTCGTCACCATCACTCGTCAGAATACTAATTTGACTTGGTTTGCCTTCATCATCAAGGCGTAGCTCACCAATGGCACTATGGTTAACCAAGCGATAAAAGTTGTGTGTACTTGGTGCGCGTTTGTAAATCTTGAGTCGTTTACGTTTTGTGAACCAGTTTAAAGGTGAGCGAGGGCTGTATAGCAGTCTATCTAGGCCATCACAAATATTGAGCAGTTGTGTAGGGAACTGATTTTTAATTCCACTACAGGTGATTTGATAGATATTCGGACTGTTTTTTCGATAGCGGAGCTTAATATCGTATGCAAAAGAGTAGTGTACGTCGCCAGAGAGAATAACAAAGTTAGTTGGTGTCTTTGTGTGTGTGAAAATACTAATAAGAGTATTCGCACTTCCGGGGTGAGCCATCCAGTTTTCAGCATCAACCATCAATGGTTTACCAAGCATGGTCACCACACGTTGTAGTGCTTCGATAAATTTCACACCAAACATTGGCGCAGCAGAAACAATAACAACTTTGTCTTGGTGCACTAGCTCTTGGTGGAACTCAATCATCGCTTCCCAGTCCATTAAGCCAGAAGGTTTGTTCATTTTAGACTCAGAACGCCAGCGTCTGGTTCGTGTATCTAGCACGACAACTTTTGGTGTCGTAGGAATGGTGTAGTGCCAATTCTCAAAGCGATACAAATATTGAATAAATGCATCTTGGGTTTGCGAGGTTCGCTCATCGATAAAGCGTTGAGCGAGGCTCATAAATTCATCATTGAATTTTTCTGGCGCATTTCCCCAACCTTGGCAAAGCCAGTAAGCAATCAAGCTATTACCGATAATGCGTTTTGCAAACGTGTTGCTGTATGCGGCTTGTTCCCAGCCTATGGTGAGATTCCAATCGTCGGTGACATCGTGATCATCAAAAATCATATAGGTTGGAATGTGAGCGAGTAAGCGTTGAACCTTGTCCAGACCTGCGACGAATTTATCAATTTGTTTTTTTTCTTCGCGCCATTGCTGCTGCCATTTGGGTTCAAGAACTTCTCCGCCGACAGTAAATTCGTTTTCTAATAAACGATCCGTTCGAACAAGCTTCCACAAGGTCGGAGACCAAACCAATAAGTACATTGCAAAGCACTCAGCAAAGCTTATTAGGTGATTCTCACACTCTTTGGCGCTGAATATTGGTGTCCCTCGGTGTGGAAAAAACTTACTTAGTAAACTGTCATCACTCACATAATGAGGCAACAATTTATCTCGACCATAATAGCAAGCAGGGTGTTGGTAGAGGTCATTGGTATTTTTTATCGGAGCTTGATCGAATTCTTCGCCTGGCAAACCCAATAAAGCTATGACTTGCTCAATGGCATCGAGAGTGGGGCCTGCAACATGGTCTGCATAGATTTGATCACCACTCATGATGAGCATATCTGGTCTTTCTTCAATGGATTGAGACGCGATTTTATGATCCGCAGCGACCAATGTATCATCACTGAAGTGATGGGGATTACGGCAAGAGCCATGTAAGAGATAATCCGCTTTTTCACTAACGATGAACTCAATACCCAAGTTTGGCGTATTATCTCGCTCATAAGTTAGGTGAGGGAGCAGTTCCGTCACTAAGCCATATTGCGTTTTTATTTGATAGCGTAACGCTTGATGGGTTGGAAACTCGCCTTCTAATTTAAGTAAGCAACACCACGCATTGAGGCCGATTTGAAGCTGTTCTTTTTGTTCACTTAAAGGGGCTTGATAAAGGATGGAGGCATTTTCATCCGTAATTTGCACCATACCCTCCAAGCGTTGGGTGGTGACTAGCCAAATATTGATTTCAGTTGCGGTCACTTTACGTAGGATCGGACCTGCAACGACAAGAGGAAGTGAAGAAATTTCAGTCGTGTTCATCAATGCTGGCAAAACGGCTCCTTATGTGTCAGCTTCTTCTTCTAATATTTCGATAACTTGCGAGCTACTAAGTTCATGTCCCATAAGGAACAAACCAAGCATCGCATCGGCTTTTGACGCGTTATTACTGTCTTCATCCAAAATTTGCTGAAGCCGAGTTCTAATTAGGTCGATTTCGTGTTCGACGAAGCCACGCCCTTCTTCGTCACCTTGACCATCTTCTGGTGCATTATCAAAGTGCAAAAACAACATGTCACCATCGAGTTGAGTCCCTATCAACCTCTCTGGCAGCCATGCTTCTCCCATCACAATGTCTGGGTCTGTATCTGCGGGTAAATGATTCAAGGTAGAGATGAGTTCTGATGCTTTCACTTTTTACTTCATTATGTTTGATTTAGAACTAAGCTAGAGTTTAAGCGCTTGTTGTAATGGTAAAATATTCGCAAACAAGCTCACCTAGTCGTGCAATATTAATATGATCTTGGGACTCAAACTGTCACGAGGATGACAACATTTGCCATTGTAACGGCTATCATCAGCAGAACATAAGCTTTTAATGGCAAATCATTGATGTTTGCCTGCTTCTCAACCAACATTTTTCGA
Source organism: Vibrio sp. 2130-1 (assembly GCF_033339515.1). Classification (NCBI taxonomy): domain Bacteria; kingdom Pseudomonadati; phylum Pseudomonadota; class Gammaproteobacteria; order Vibrionales; family Vibrionaceae; genus Vibrio; species Vibrio sp. 2130-1. The sequence continues at coordinate 322,902 of NZ_JAWOUT010000005.1, read as the reverse complement.
ACTCATGAAGAGATTAATTCTAACAACACTCGTTTTACCTTTGGCTGCGGCAGTTTCTTCTGCGCATGGTGCAGAAGAACAAATGTGGGGGATTGCTACGATGTATCGCACAGCATCGATTCCGTTTTATACCGCCGATAATGACTCTACGGTGAGTACATTTGTACCAATGATGTTCTTTGAAAACGAACATGTGTATATCAATGGCATTGAAGGTGGCGCTTTTTTGTATAACGAGAGTGATTCCGACTGGCGTGCGAGCGCACTCATGCGATTGAGATTTGTCGATATTCCCATGTCACTACAAAATGCTAATGAAGGGGACAGAGTCGATTTCGGTGGGCAAGTGCGTTATAGCATTAACGACAATTGGCGCGCAGAAGTAGAGTTGATGACGGACGACGAACTCCAGTTTCACTCTAATTACCGCCTTGCTGCCAATTATGTATTTGGGGATTGGGAATTAGAGCCATCGATTACGATTCGATACAAAGACGCTGATTTCAATAGTGAATATTATTCCTTTAAGGATATTACTGGCGAGAGAATTGGAGCTGGGCTTGACACCAATCTTGGTATTAAAGCGCGTTACCATGTAACTTCAAATTTGTATTTATTGGGTGAGACGAGTGTTACTCGCTTAGATGATAACGCCTACAACAGTCAGCTTGTAGAAGATCGATATCAGGGAGAAGTGTTTGTCGGTTTTGGCTTTTTCAACGATAAAAGCAAAGCTCCGAAACCGACACTGAGCAATAAAGCATATCTACGTATTGCGCATGGTTGGGCGACGCCTTCGAACATCGGTGAAATATTTAGCTTTGAGAGAGAAAAAGACCCATACGACAATCAACTTACTTCATTGTTTTATGGGCATCCATTAACGGATGAGCTGTTTGGTTTTCCTCTTGATATTTATTTAACGCCAGGGTTGGTTCATCACTGGTCGTCCAGTGTTCAGTCTGCGAGCACAGAATACGTCATGGCGATTAAGGCTTATTATACGGTTAATTGGCCTACGACTTGGCGATTTGGTGTAGCGGAAGGTGTGTCATACATTGATAGCATTACCTATATTGAAGGCACAGAAATGGAAGACAAGGGTTATACACCAAGCAAGTTGCTCAACTACTTAGATTTCTCGTTTGATGTCAATGTAGGCGATCTCTTCAACCAAAAGAGCTGGAACAATATGTGGGTGGGCTATTCATTGCATCACCGCTCGGCGATTTTTGAAAGCGCTTCCCAGTTTGGGCGAATTAAAGGTGGGAGTAACTACAATACTATTTATTTCCAGTTCGAGTTTTAGCGCATCGCGAGATGCATATAAGTCGGATTTGCAACTGACTTATTTATCGCCCATTATGAGTAATGATGAATAATACTATGCTGCTTTCAACGAGAAATTTCGTATATCGTGCCAGAGTTAAGGCTGTTTGTGATGCATCTGATGAATCGGATGGCATGAGCACCATGAGTATCGACTCCTCATTCAATCTTCAAATTGAAGCGATAAATTGTACCAACGCTGAATTTGCCAAACGCTTTTTTGCCATTCACGGAGAAGGGCATTTGGAGGGAGATGAATGGTTGGTGTTGTACGTCAACTCTCTTGACGTTAAGGCGGGAGACAATATAGAAATCCGTAGCGATGTCGCGTTTAATGCGATGATCGAGAACATGATATGCGAAGCTGAGCGGTCTTTAGAAAAAGTCTACCTCGATGCAATACGTAACTTGGAGAAAGTGAATCGTTTTTGACGATGTAAGCGACCCTATAAATACGATCAAGGCATCTTGATCTAAAAAGGGATTGGCGCGAACCAATCCCTTTTGTATTCTGGTTTATTCTAACTTACGCCATTGTTGCAAGTTGGCTTTGCGCTTCTGAAATGCCTTTTGCAGCTGCATCTTCACCCATGTTTAGCGCTTCTGCGTAAACAAATTCTACATCAGTGATTCCTACAAAACCCAGTACAGTGCGTAGGTATGGCGTAACGTTGTCAGTTGGTGAATCTTTATGAATACCACCACGAGTCGTTATTACAATCGCCTTTTTACCTTCAATCAAACCTTGAACGCCGTTTTCTGTGTATTTGAATGTCACGCCTGCACGAGCAATCAAATCAATCCAGTTTTTAAGCTGAGTCGGGATGGTAAAGTTGTACATTGGAGCGGCAATAACCAAAGTGTCTGCGGCCTTTACTTCTTCAATAAGGGTGTCAGACAAGTCGACCACCGCTTGCTGTTCTTGTGAAAGATCTTCCGTAGCGCGCAGTGCAGTCGCAACGGCGAAGTCCAAAACAGGTAGCGGGTTTGCAGCCAAATCACGAACAGTAAGCTTGTCTTGGTCTACATTTTTGATGAAGTCTTCAACCAATTTGTTTGATTGAGAGTAATCGCCAAGGATGCTTGATTTTAGAGCTAGTACACGAGACATAATGGTTATTCCTTAAATAAGTGCTTTCGACTATGGGAGCCATTATAAGCAACGTAAGTGAGTTCAAAAGCCTAGCGATTCGCTGAACATGTTCGAAAAAATTGAATGAGCTTTCGGTTATCTTGTTACAGATCTTGTGTGATACAATCCGCGCAGTTTTTGTGTTGAAAAGAATAGGAAACGCTTTGACTTCGTCACAGCCCCCAAAAAAGAATCTAGCTGAAGAGCAAGCGACACCGTCAAATGGTGCGCAAAAAGCGACAGCGAAACAAGCTCAAACACCTCAGGCTCAAGTGAATAGCGCGGCATCTCTGCGTAAAGCGCTGAATCAGTGCATGATGCGCGACCGTTTCCGCTTGAGTAAACGTATTTCTGGTGCAAGCAAAATTAAGAAGGACGCAGCGCGTAATGCTGTGTTCGACGAAATCGCATTAGACATCGCAAAATCCATGATGGTTGCAGAGCAGCGCAGCAACTACAAACCAACGATTGAATACCCAGAAATCCTGCCTGTAAGCCAAAAACGCGACGATATTGCGAAAGCGATCGAAGAAAACCAAGTGGTTATCGTCGCGGGTGAAACCGGTTCTGGTAAAACCACTCAGCTACCAAAAATCTGTGCTGAGCTTGGTCGCGGTAAATTTGGTCTGATTGGTCATACTCAGCCTCGTCGTCTTGCAGCGCGTTCGGTTGCTAACCGTATTGCCGAAGAGATGGAAACCAAGCTTGGTGAGTTTGTTGGTTACAAGGTTCGATTCAACGATCAGATCTCTGAAAATACCCAAATCAAATTGATGACGGACGGTATCTTGTTGGCTGAAATTCAGCATGACCGTTTCTTGAATCAATACGACACCATCATTATCGATGAAGCGCACGAGCGCAGCCTCAACATCGATTTCATCTTGGGTTACTTGAGAGAGTTGCTGCCACGTCGTCCTGATTTGAAAGTGATCATCACGTCGGCAACCATCGACCCAGAACGCTTCTCAAAACACTTCAACAATGCACCAATCATAGAAGTATCGGGTCGTACTTACCCAGTAGAAACACGTTACCGCCCACTAAGCGGTGATGACGACAATGATCGTGACCAGCTTGAAGGCATCTTCGAAGCGGTAGATGAACTGTGCGATGAAGGTTTAGGTGACATCCTGATTTTCATGAACGGTGAACGTGAAATCCGTGATACCGCAGATGCATTGTCCAAACGTAATCTGAAGAGCACGGAAATTGTGCCGCTTTACGCGCGTTTGTCGGCAGGTGAGCAGAATAAGATTTTCCAACCTCACACTGGTCGCCGAATTGTACTGGCAACCAACGTGGCAGAAACCTCGCTAACTGTTCCGGGCATTAAGTACGTTATCGACCCGGGTACGGCGCGTATCAGTCGATACAGTTACCGTACTAAGGTTCAGCGTCTTCCAATCGAGCCAGTTTCTCAGGCGAGTGCGAACCAGCGTAAAGGTCGTTGTGGTCGTGTGGAAGAGGGTATCTGTATTCGTCTGTACTCAGAGGAAGATTTTGAGTCACGCCCAGAGTTTACTGATCCTGAAATCCTACGTACCAATCTAGCGTCGGTTATCTTGCAAATGACGGCACTTGGTTTGGGTGATATTCAAGCGTTTCCGTTTGTGGAAGCACCGGATAAACGTAACATCCAAGACGGCGTGCGTTTGCTGGAAGAGCTTGGTGCGATTAACTCTGAGGTAAAAGATCCGAAAAAACGCCTGACTTCCATTGGTCGCCAATTAGCGCGTTTGCCAATCGATCCGCGCTTGGCGCGTATGGTATTGGAAGCGCCAAAATATGGTGCGCTTAAAGAAGTGATGATCATCGCAGCTGCCTTGTCGATTCAAGATCCACGCGAACGTCCTTCAGACAAACAACAATCGTCAGACGATAAACATCGTCGCTTCTTCCATGAAGAGTCGGACTTCCTGACATTTGTGAATTTGTGGGAATACATCCAAAAGCAGCAAAAAGCCTTGTCTAGCAATCAGTTCCGCAAACAGTGTAAGCAAGACTATTTGAACTACTTGCGCGTTCGCGAGTGGCAAGATGTGTACTTCCAAATTCATCAGTCGATGCGTGAGATGGAGTTCAAGCTTAACGACGAGCCCGCTTCTTACCATGGCGTACACAGTGCCATTTTGGTTGGTTTGCTGTCGCACATCGGCATGAAAGACCAAGAAAAGAATGAATATCAAGGCGCGCGTAATGCTCGTTTCCATATCTTCCCTGCATCAGGTCTATTCAAGAAACAGCCTAAGTGGATCATGTCGGCTGAGTTGGTGGAAACCTCAAAACTTTGGGGTCGTATCATCGCAAAGGTTCAGCCAGAATGGATTGAGCCGTTAGCTAAACACCTTATTAAACGCAGTTACAGCGAACCACATTGGTCGAAGAAACGTGCTGCGGTGATGGCGCACGAAAAAGTGATGCTTTACGGCGTACCAATCGTACCGAAACGCTTGGTCAACTACGGCAGTATCGATTCGACCGTAAGTCGCGAAATCTTCATTCGTAGTGCATTGGTTGAGGGTGAATGGGAAACCAAACACGCGTTCTTTAAGCAAAACCGTAAGCTTTTACAAGAAGTGGAAGAGCTTGAGCATAAATCTCGTCGTCGAGACATCTTAGTGGATGATGATGAGCTGTTTGATTTCTATGACCAACGCGTTGGCACCGAAGTGGTGTCTGGTAAGCATTTCGATACGTGGTGGAAAAAGGCATCTAAAGAAAATCCGGAACTGCTGAACTTTGAAAAAGAGATGCTGTTCAAGGGTGATGCTAGCCATGTGACCGATTTGGATTACCCGAACTTCTGGCATCAAAATGGTTTGAAGCTCAAATTGAGTTACCAATTTGAACCAGGCGATGAAAGTGACGGTGTCACATTGCATTTGCCGTTGCCGATTTTAAACCAAGTTGAACCAGCGGGCTTTGACTGGCAGATCCCAGGTTTACGCCATGAGCTTGTGGTTAGCTTGATTAAATCGTTGCCAAAGACAATTCGTAAGAACTTTGTGCCTGCGCCGAACTATGCCGATGCATTCTTAGCGCGCGTTACGCCAATGGAAGCGCCGCTGTTAGATTCATTGGAGAAAGAGTTGCGACGCATGACGGGCGTAGAAGTGCTGCGTGAAGACTGGAACTTGGAACAAGTACCTGAGCACTTGAAAGTCACGTTTCGTGCGGTTGATCACCGAAATCGTAAACTGAAGGAAAACAAAGACCTTCATGAACTGAAAGAAAGTTTGAAAGACAAAGTTCAAGAAACGCTTTCCAAAGTTGCGGATGACGATATCGAACAGCAAGGTCTGCATACGTGGAGTTTTGGAGAATTGCCGAAAGTGTATCAACAAAAACGTGGCGGCTACGATGTAAAAGCGTATCCGGCGCTTGTTGATACCAAAGACAGCGTTGAAATCAAACTCTACGAAACGGAGTACGAGCAGATAACGGCAATGCGTGCTGGTCAGCGTCGCCTAATTTTATTGAACGTACCGTCGCCAATTAAATATTTGCACGCCAACTTACCGAACAAATCGAAGCTGGGTCTGTACTTTAATCCATACGGCAAAGTGCTTGATCTGATAGATGACTGCATTGCCTGTGGTGTCGATAAGCTTATTGAAGAGCAGGGTGGTTTAGTTTGGGAGCCAGAGAAGTTCGAAGCGTTGAAAGAACAAGTTCGTGCTGAATTGGGTGACACCGTTGTAGAGATTGCTCAACAGGTTGAGACTATTCTGACCACGGCGTTTAGCATCAATAAGAAGCTAAAAGGCAAGATCGACTTCACAATGGCGTTTGCTCTGTCCGATATCAAAGCACAAATTGAAGGCTTGATCTTCAAAGGCTTTGCAACGGAATGTGGCTGGAAACGCTTGCCGGATATTCTTCGCTACATGCGCGCGATAGAGCGTCGTATGGAGAAGTTGCCAATCGATCCAAACAAAGATCGTTTACATATGCTGAAGATTGAATCTGTGACTCAAGACTATAAAGAGTTGCTGAACAAGATCCCGAAAGGTGTGGCCATTCCTGAAAATGTAAAAGAAGTGCGTTGGATGATTGAAGAGCTTCGCGTGAGTTATTTTGCTCAACAATTAGGCACTCCTTATCCTGTTTCTGATAAACGAGTCAAAAACGCGATTGATGCTTGCTAATCAACCAGTAAAATAGTGTCAGGTTTGTAATTATCGCTTAAGAAGTTGCTGGTACACTAATTGCTAGTAACTCAATAAGCATTATTTTTTAGTTCTGGGAGGCAATAGTTCGCCTCCCTTTATTTGTAGTACCAACGACTGAGTTATGCAGACGTGGGAATAATAAAGAGTAAAGGTAGATGATGAAAAAAACTCTATTAGCAGTGGCGCTACTTGGCGCATCTTCTGCGGCAATGGCGGATTCTTGGATTTACGGTGGTGCAACAGTAGGTCAGTCTGACTACAAAGGTGAGACAGACACATCATACTCTGTTCACGTTGGTACAGGCATTCTACCTATCATTGGTGTTGAAGCTGGTGTAACACAACACGGTGAATTTAACGTAAATGGTCAAGACACTAAGCTAACTTCTTACTACGCAGCACTTAAGCCAAGCATCGACTTCGGTCCGCTACACGTGTACGCAAAAGGTGGTTTCCATCAGTGGGACAAAAAAGTGAAAGGCGGCAAAGACGATGACGATTTGGACCTAATGTACGGTGTGGGTGCTGAGTACTTCATTTTTGGCCCGATGTCTGTTGGTGCTAGCTACATGAACTACACTGCTGGTAAAGACGATATCAGCACGTTCTCTGTTAACGCAACACTACATTTCCTATAAGCGTCAAGCTTTCTAACACCATATGAAACACACCGGCTTTATGTCGGTGTTTTTTTGTCTGGAAGTCACAAAACAAAAGTTGAACATAAATTATTCACTTTTAGAGTCTTAAAATGCCTATGCTTTCCAATATATAGTGGCGATTAAATGCGCATGTTTGCGTAATGTTTCGCTTAGGAATCGATCAGGAAGGGATAGTATGAAAAAAACACTCTCGTTATTCGCTCTAACGTTGTGCTCAACGTCAGCAATGGCTGACTCTTGGATTTACGCTGGTGGCCAAATTGGTCAGTCCGATATCGACAGCGAAAATGATACAACCTACGGTATTCATGTCGGTACTGGTATTTTGCCGTTCATTGGCATTGAAGCAGGCTACTTTAATCACGGCAAAGTGGATTTATCTTTGAGTGGCAGCAGGGGTAGTGCTGATTTTGATTCATTCTATTTAGCGGCGAAACCTAGTATCGACTTCGGCCCGTTACACGTTTACGCAAAAGGCGGCATCAATGCATTCAACGTTGATTATGACGGTGGACTTAGAAACTTAGACAAAGATGATGGCGTCTCTTACATGTATGGTGTTGGTGCCGAATACTTCTTGCTTGACAATGTGTCTGTGGGCGCTAGTTATCAAGCGTTTGGCGTGGATATTGAAGGCGATAGCGATACCGTTAGCAGCGTAACAGGGAACATCACCTTCCATTTCTTATAACGCTCGCTGGATGAAAGGTTTGCTGATTTGGTTTCGTCGTTAATTGTGAAACCAAATCATCGCAGGTCTTCTCTATTTGCGCAGTGACTGGCTATGAACTTAAGTATTTCTTGTGCCTTTTCTAGTCTACAACCTACGACAAAATCAATCGTTAGACCTCATAATTTTTGTGTTGATATTATTTCCCCTTCACCTGTCTCGAATTGAGCTTAAAATGCAATAAATCACGACTTTTTGCAAAAATATGTGATTGCTGCTAAAATTCGTCCCGCCTTAAAACTTTAGAGTTCAAATTAATGGAGGGCGGTATTGGAGTTCTTCTCACCTGAGGGGCGTTTCAAATTCACGTTAAATTTGTATTTATGGATAATGCATTTAAAAAATATAGTATTGATACAACCGATTATCAGGTTGGACAGGATAACGTTCAAAAGTGGGGATTCGATATACATAATCCGGTTTTTGGCATTAGTGCGGGGCTCGTTGTTTTCTGTCTGATTTCACTTCTTCTTGTTGAGCCAACCACTGCTCGTGACGTATTAAACGGTCTAAAAAACGGAATTATCGAACAGTTTGATGCGTTTTTTATGTGGTCGACAAACTTCTTCTTATTGTTCGCCGTTGCTCTTCTTTTTTCTCCGCTAGGTAAAATCCGCTTAGGAGGCAAAGAAGCAACGCCGGATCACTCAACCGTTTCTTGGTTGTCGATGCTTTTCGCCGCGGGTATGGGTATTGGTCTTCTGTTCTGGAGTGTGGCGGAGCCGACCGCGTACTTCACTGATTGGTGGGGAATGCCACTGAACGCAGTGCCATACACAGAAGAAGCGAAATCTCTCGCGATGGGTGCCACCATGTTCCACTGGGGTGTACATGGTTGGAGTATTTACGCACTCGTTGCACTAGCATTAGCGTTTTTTGCCTTTAACAAAGGTTTACCACTTTCATTGCGCGCGGCGTTCTATCCAATTTTTGGTGACCGTGCATGGGGTTGGTTAGGTCACGTTATTGATATCCTTGCCGTTTTGTCGACGCTATTTGGTCTTGCAACGTCGCTAGGTCTAGGTGCTCAGCAGGCGACCAGTGGTATTAACCATGTCTTTGGGCTAGAAGGCGGCATTGGTACACAAATGATTGTGATCACCTTCGTTACCTTTATCGCGGTGTTATCAGTGATTCGTGGTATTGATGGTGGTGTTAAGCTACTGAGTAACGTCAATATGGTGGTTGCGTTTGCGCTGCTTATTTTCATTACCGTAATCACGTTTGATACGGCGTGGAGCTCGCTACGCGACACAACAATGGCTTACATTGAAAATATTATTCCATTGAGTAACCCTCACGGTCGTGAAGATGAAACTTGGATGCACGGCTGGACGGTATTCTACTGGGCTTGGTGGGTATCTTGGTCACCGTTTGTTGGTATGTTTATCGCGCGTGTGTCTAAAGGTCGTACGGTTCGAGAATTCTTATTCGCAGTCATCGTTATTCCTACAGTTGTTACTTTGATTTGGATGTCTGTGTTTGGTGGTATCGCGCTTGACCAAGTGGTGAATAAAGTTGGTGAGCTAGGTGCAAATGGCCTAACTGATATTTCATTGACTCTGTTCCATGTTTACGATGCGCTTCCGTATAGCTCAGTGATTTCAATGCTTTCTATCGTGCTGATTCTGGTATTCTTTATTACATCGTCAGACTCTGGCTCGCTGGTTATCGATAGTATTACCGCCGGTGGTAAGATTGATGCACCAGTACCGCAACGCATTTTCTGGGCGTGTATTGAAGGCGCAATTGCAGCCGTAATGCTTTGGGTTGGTGGTAAAGAAGCCTTGCAAGCATTGCAATCAGGCGTTGTTGCAACAGGGTTACCGTTTACTTTTGTTCTGCTGTTGATGTGCGTAAGTTTGGTGAAAGGGTTAAGAACAGAACTGCCAGCTTACAAATAAATACAACACGATCCATGATTGAGTTTAAATGCCGAGCCTAATGTGCTCGGCATTTTTTATTTCTACTTTTCTTTTCCAATAATTTCGTTACAGTTTAGGCTTATTCCCACCTCATTAAACTGCATTATGTCACTGGCTAAACTCATTCTTATTCGTGGACTTCCGGGTTCAGGTAAAACAACCTTAGCAAAACAACTAGCGATAGAGCTTGGTGCTAAGCATTTTGAAGCTGACATGTATTTTGAAAATGATGAAGGTGATTATCACTTTGAACCGGTTCAATTACCTCAAGCGCATGAGTGGTGTTTTCAGCAAACTAGAAAGTGGTTGAACAAAGGGAGAGTCGTGATTGTGAGCAATACGTTTGTTCGACATTGGGAGATGAAGCGTTACATGGACTACTGCATGAAGAAGCGCATCGAGGTGGAAATTAAAGTGTGTCACGGAGCGTATCAAAGCATTCATGACGTGCCACCAGCGACGATAGAAAAGATGCGCCGCCAGTGGCAAGAGTGACCGTTACCAGAACCGGAAGTTATTGACCTCGTCCGTCAATCATCACAACGAATGTTTTGCTCATGATTGAAAGGTCCATTGAAATCCAAGAGTAAAACGAACCTAAGCTTAGTGCGTAACTGTGGTCAAACCCAACTTTGCGTCTTACATCTTCAATGCATGCATCATAGCCTTGGTTAACCTGAGCTAAGCCTGTGATACCCGGTAACACGCCATATGTGCGCTCTACAAAGTAGGGGATTTCATCTTCCAATTTCTGGTAGAAAGCTGGGCGTTCTGGGCGCGGCCCAATCATCGACATTTCACCTCTCAACACATTAAACAGTTGAGGTAGTTCATCTAAACGTGTTTTGCGTAAAAAGCGTCCTACTGGCGTGATGCGGGGATCATTTTCAGTTGCCCATACTGCGCCAGAGCGTTGCTCTGCATCAATATACATGGTGCGAAACTTCATGATTTGAAAAAGATCCATTTTTTCTGGTGTGCAGCGTCCTACTCGCAATTGGCGATAAATCACAGGGCCTTTCGATGTGGTTTTGATCGCTAGCGCGATAAATGGGAAAAGTGGTGCAGTGACGACCAAAATAAGTATTGCAACCAGTACATCAAACGTTCTTTTCGCGTGGCATACATTTGAATCGTAGCGTGAGTTTTTCATGATGCTTTCCTTATTGGTTGACGCGTTTCCAACGTCCATTTTCCATTCCGAGTAAATATTTCATACCGCCGATAAAGTTGGCGAGATGACCAATGACGATGTAACTAATCAGCTTAAAAGGTTTAATTGTGTTAAGTGCTGGCATCAAGTAAGTGATAAGCGCGATGCTATAAATACCAACTTGTGCGAACAGCATTACTTGAAACAGCGGATTGTGTGCCAGTAGTAGTGAGCAAATAAAGCAAACAATCATCAAATAGGGTGTTGCTAAGCGCAGGACCTTTCCCGATAGAAATGCAAAGGCAGTGCCACGATAGCGAGGTAGCAGTAATTTCTTTAATTGCATGAGCTGCTGCATGTTACCTGCTGAAATTCTTAGGCGTCGTTTGAAATCTGCGTCATCTGAGCTTTGTTCGAGCTCAAGCGCCAGCATGTTTGGCTCGTAAATAGCGCTATAGCCTCGCAAAACGATTCTCATAGGGAGAATAAAGTCGTCATTAATGGTGCTAACTTCCAGTGGTTCAAATAAGTGAGTTCTGAAAGTGTAAAACGCACCGTGGGAACCAATCGTTGAACCTAACAAGGATTCTTGGTGCTTTACTCGAGACTGGTATTGCCAATACGCCGCTTCACCTTGGTTATCAGTGCTCATTATTTGATATGTTGCGTTAACCACTCCAACGTTCTCATTTTGATAATGCTGACTAGCTAGCAACAGAGAATCGCAAGAAATCAATGCCGACGTGTCACTCAGTGCGGTAATGTCCGAGCTAACATGACGCATTTCTTCGTTGAGTAGGGCAACTTTACCGCGATTGACTTGGTGATCATTAATAATGAACAGAGTATCAGAGCAGATTGCTTCTTGAATTGTCGCTTGAGCAATCTCGGCTGTGTTATCTGTGCAGCCATCACATGCGATCACTACTCTTAATTTATCCCTCGGGTAATCTAGGCTCGCAAGGTTACGGATCTTCTCTGCTATCCATTGTTCTTCATTGTAGGCGGGCACGATGACAGTAATAGAGGGTAGCTGGTTATCTGCTTTGGAGGCTTTGTAAGCTCGCTCTACAAATGGTGCTTTGGTTTCGTCTTGCTGTTTTAAAGGAAGCCACTTAAGGAGCAGTGGATACCCAACGTGATGATAGACAATCAAAAACGCGGATAAACCAAACCCTATAATCCAAAGTAAATCATTCATAGCTAGCCTCCTTGGCCAAACGTGAGTAGCGACTCACCATGTCTCTGATATCAAAGTGTTTGAGAATAAAAGTTCGAGGAGAATGGTGTGATGATTCCAGTTGCTGTGATAACGCTTCGGCCAACGAAAACACGCGATTTGCTTCAACCAGTGTGCTGTTGTTCGGGCAGAGCGTCTCTTTCACGCCGCCAACATCCGTCGCGACGCAAGGAATGTCACATGCTTGAGCCTCGAGGGTTGAGAGAGGAAAGCCCTCTTGAAGTGATGGTAAGCAAAACAAATCTAGGCTTTGGTAAAAGCTGGGCATATCGTCCACCAAACCTAAAAAGGTTACTCGATCTTCAAGTTTTAACGTTCTAACTTGTGCTTCCAATTGAGCTCGCTGAGAACCATCTCCAGCAATGGCTAGGTGTGTGTTTGGCGTAAGATGAGAGAAGGCTTCGATAAGCACTTTATGGCCTTTAACTGCTTCTAGACGCCCGGCAACGCCAATCACGATTTTGTCGGTTGGAAGTTCAAACAAGTGTCTTGTTGCCGTTTGGTCACCGCTTTTAAACTTCTGACAGTCAATCCCGTTATGGATAGTACAAACTTTGCGATACTTTAACTTAGTCTGTATTTGATGGGCGACAAAGTTAGCATCGGCAACCACTTGCGGGCGAATCATCGTTAGCAAAAGGGACTGTAGTTGAGCTGATTTTTTGTTATTAAGGTGCCATGCGTCGTGCTCGGTATGAATTACTACAGGTACGTGCGCTAAACGTGCAGCAATACCACCGTACAGAAGTGGGCCGATATGATGGGTGTGGACCACGTCTGGTCGCATTCTTTTTATCATTGAAGTCAGCGTAGCGATGGTCTTCCCGCTGAATCCAGGTCTTTTATTAAGAAAGTGTAGTTGGCCTTGGTAGGGCAACAGTTTTTGCCAGCCTTGTAGTGCATGTTCTTTGCTTCCTTCTAAGCTCACGACAAAAACGGAATGGTTTGGCGGCGCAAAACGAAGCATTTCTAGCACGAGCGTTTCTAAACCGCCAGGAGCTAAGTGTTGCACGACGTGTAATATCACTTTTTTGCTGTGCTTAGTGTTATTGTGTTTTTGTCTGAATTCCATTTTCAAACCCTCGTTGAGTTCTTTGTTTATTTAGGAATTGCAGACAGCGTGCCAAGAAATTAAACACTTAAAAACAATAGGTTAATTTCAGCTCGTGTGAAGTTCTATGTTTATTCTCAATTTGAGATTCATATTAGTGGACATGCTATGAGGCTGTATAAGGCAGTAGTAAAAGAAAAGCACTCGCCGACCGAGTGCTTGTAAATGAGTTCTTATGGCGGTTAGTTTCCGTACACTACGTTAGGTAAAGTGGTGATGACAGGAACACCAAGGTGTTTTTCTAATGCTCTTTTAGAGCGGATAGAGTTATCGGCTAACTCTAGTATCGTCGCTAATCCAATGCCTAAACCAGCGCCACCAATAAATCCTAAAATGACAAATACAAAACTAGGTAAGTTAGTTGGAATCGTTGGCGTGAACGGTTCATCAATGATTTTTACGCGCTTATTCTCTTCAAACTCTCCCAAAGAACCCGTTAGTTGGGCCATCTCATAGCGTTCGACGAGTTCATCATACATTTCTCTCTTCACTGCGACGTCACGAGCTAAGCGGTTGATTTCTGTTGCTGTGCTCCCAAATTGGTGCGCATTTCGCTCTAATTCTTGGATCATGTCTCGCAAGCTGTTGGTTTCTTCCGTAAGTGCTTCAAAACGTCCGCGCATCATTTGTAATTGATGTAGTTGGGAGACAAGTAGAGGCTGTGCTTCGCCAAGACTGTTTACTGTGGTATTGCTCGCGATATCCCATAGTTGAGCACTGTTTAGTTCTGGTTGTTTAGAGTTCAAGAGTACCGAGCGTTCCTGCTCCAACCGGTTTAATTCTCGCAACTTACCTTGCACTAAACTATGCGCCTCTGTGTATTTAGCGCGAAGCAGGGTAAGTTCACTACGAATGTCGATGATTTGCTCTTCCAGTTTACCGATAACCGGGTTCGTTTTGGATAGTTGTTGATCCAAACTGCCTAGACTTCGTGAAACACCAGCAAGCTCCGCCTCCTTTTCGGCTAGCGTTTGTTTGAGGCTAGCAAGGCGAGTAAGGCTTTGAGCTTGCATTTCGGGTGTCGCGTCTGAGTAAGTATTTTTATACTCTGCAAAAGCTTGTTCAGCCTTGTCTAGTTCTTCCCTGCGTTTGTTGATATGGATAGTCAAAAAATGACTCGAATCTTTAATCGAAGAACGCTCAGGAGCCAAAAGCTGTTCGACAAAATGCTCTCTGACAGAGAGCAGCATCGACTCCATTCCTTCTGATTTACCACTTTGCAATTGAATTTGAATGAAGTCTTTACCGAGTGGCTGAACAGACAGGCGCGACGCAAGATCTTTTATGATGAACTCTTGCTCTTTTGCACTCATCTCGTCATTGATCAGCGATTGTTCTTTTGCGACAGAATACAAAACGTGTCGGCTTTTTAGCAGAGTACTGAGTGCGCTCAATCGGTCTTTAAGCATTGTTGAGACGGCAAGGTCTTGAAGGAACGGGTTCATTTTCGCTGTCTCTTGAATAAGCATGCTGGTATGAGCAACATAAGTCGTCGGAACCAGTTTACTTACGATGAAACCCAGCACAGGCAAGACAAGCATAGGAATAACGATCATGTAGCGACGTCTCCAAGCTCCATGTAACAGTACGCTGAGGTTTTCTCTTAAATCGTTCATAGCGCCCTCACCAATTTATCAACTTGGTTGGCTCTTGCTTCCCAGCTTTGCTGTTGAACAAATGACTTTGAATCTGTCGGTGGCGGTAGGAGGTGATCGAGACTGGCACGCACGTCTTCGACATTTTGAACCACATGAAGCATATGTTTGTAGGGCATTAATGCAGGAAACGGTGTGCTGATAACAGGGGTTCCTGTTGCCAAGTACTCAAGAAGTTTAAGCGGATTACATGCCTTGATTTGAGCGTTATCAACAAAGGGCAACCAACTGGCATCCCAGTGTTGGGAGTAGCTTGGCAGAGTGTGATGCGCTCTCGGGCCCAGGTAGTATACGTTGCATCTTTGTGGAAGTGGATTATCACTGAACTCGTTAGGGCCGATGAACACGAGATCCCAGTCAGGCGCTTGGTCTGCGACTTGGGCAATTAAGTCGTAGTCTAACCATTCAGACAAACTGCCATAAAAGCCCAGCACTTTGCGACCATTATTAGGAAAATCTTCAGCCTTAGGTGCTGGCTCAGAAAACAGACTAACGTCGACACCGTGAGGCAAAGTGACGGTTTTACCAGATGGAAATTTGGTGGAGAGTGTTTCGCTTGCCGTAAAGATAACGCTGGCCGCATTAACAAGAGTACGTTCGTGCTTGGCCACCGTGTCGTGGTCAACACCAGCTAAAGCGCTAAAGTCATCGCCACAATAGTAAATCAGTCCACGTGGGTTCATTTCTGCACAAAGATCGGCAGCAGTCGGGAGCGACGTCCAAAATACAGGCTTATCAAAACCAAGAGCTTGTAATTGTTTGTTGAGTTGGTGTTTCATCATCTTAGCGGCCACTTTTCTTGCTAATGCAGAACTAGGGGCAGGAATGGTGAGCAAGTTGATGATGTGAATGTTTGGGTTTGTTTCAGAGTCCAATGTTGGCTTGTGTGAGCCTACGTTATGAAATACACGAGTGAGTTTGTTTAACGCACGCTGTATGTCTTTAGAATCCAGCTTAGGTTGACGAAGGCCAATGGAGTTCACCCAAAGGATTCGATGGTTCGCTGCTAGTTGCTTGACAATATGCTGAGTGGAAGAGGGTAGCCCACCAAAATCTTCTCCAAATACTACGATGTCCGTCATGTGGCTCTCCTTGAGTCTTGGTTATTTGATTACTAATTAAGTGAGTAATCACAATGCGTGCCAAGGAATTAGCCATTTTAAAACAGTGAGTTATGGGTTTTGTTTATGTTTGAAACTAGGATTTCTCATTTTGACAGTCACTTTGAACAATTCGGCTAACGACAACTGTTAATGCCGCTAGAATGTAAATTGGCCAGGTGAAACCTTGAGTCAGAAAAGTGCCTGATACGATGGTACCGATAAGCCCACTTAACACGGCGTTTGCTCCTACAGAGAGGGTGTAATCTGATTTTGGTGTCAACAATGAGATGGAATGCAAAGAGGTGCGGATCAATGACACAATTAAAGTAATGAACACCGCGAGCCCGACAAAACCCGTTTCTGCTAACACGCCAAACCAAGTACTATGGACGGCGTGGTTGATACCATCCCAGTGTGGGCTGTAGAAATAGTAATTAAAGTAAAAGTTATCTAGACCTACGCCAGTCAACGGGTGATGCAGCGCCATTTTAAATGCCGCTTCCCACGCATAAAGTCGCCCCATCGCAGAGGCATCTATACCATCCTCAGCTGCTCCCCCCGATTCTCGTCCTGAAATACCAGCGAATGCGTAGAGTACGATCGCTGCGATAGCGCCTAATACCAAGACTAATGTTTTGCTTTTGATGTGTTTAAAAGCAAAGTAGGCAAATACAGACAGTGAACCTAGTAACCCCCCGCGGCTCTGCGTCTCAATGATCGCAAAGAACAAAACCAAACAGGTGATAAGGGCAAAGAGTCTGAGATGCTTGGGGGAATGCTTCTCCATCAATTGACTAACGGTAAAGGCAAGGGGAAACATCAGCACTAGTGCCAAATCGTTAGGATCGCCAAGTACTGAACCTATGGATCGTCCTATTGACACGCGCGTTCCTTCGACTAAATCAATGCCATTCGCTGCGTTTTGTAATGCCACTAGACCAATCAATAATCCGGCGAAAATAATTGCTTTTGACATCTGTGCGAGCTGTGAAGGTTTAGTAATAAGCCAGGTGATGGCCAACGTCATAATGATGATTTTCCAATAGGTGTTTTTGAACACCGTTATTGCGATATCACGACTGGAAGCGAATATGATTCCGATGATCACCAGACCCCAAAATATACACAGCCACTTTAATGAAGGGTGCCAAAAAGCTGTAATCTGGCGGCTTATAAGAAGGTGAAAAGCGAGTGCGGCGAGTGCCCCCAATGATAACAGTAATGGGATCTTGAAGTTATAGATAACAGGAAAGGCTTCGTGAATACGAAAGAATGAAAAAATAACGAACAGTGTGACAAGCCAAAACGTTTGATTGAGAACAAACAGTAACGCGAGTGGTGCGAAACACAACGCAACAATCAAAATGGGATGAGGCATAACAACCCAAAGCAGGCCGATACCGACAGTGATCGTCAGTGCTGCGATGGACTGTTTTGTTCTCACCTTGGTTTCATTCATAACGAGTATCTCTTCACCTGTCCACGCCGTTTCACTATGTATCGAGTGAGAGCATTGAGCGTCTCTTTACTCATGTAGCGAGTGGCTATCCCTGCCAGCAAACTGCATGTCAAAATGCAAATTGCGATGGCGATGCCTATTGATTGTGAAGAGTGAAGCAGGAACAGTGCCACACCGGATATAATCTGTAATAAAACCATCAGACTTAGGTGGAAAGGCAACGTCATACATTGTTGGCCTACTACATAAGTCAGGCCCAGCTTACACAGTTGTGCGTAATAAAGCGCAATGAATACCCCATAAATACCCAGAGAAGATAAGCCAAACAGCAAAGCAATCGCAACGCACGCAGAGACGACATTTATACCCAGTAGCCAGCGAGTACGACGCTTGTACAAAATGGAGATGTTAATCAACTCACTCCATTCTTTTAACATGGCGATAGGTAGCAAGAATAAGCTGAATAGTACCGCCTCATGATAGGTTTCTGGCAGTAAGTAGGTGATCATCACCATTGCTAATGTGCCGACCACCACACTCAAACCTGTAATGTAAATCATACCTAAGTGTGTGATGCGCACTGCTTCAGTGTTCTTGCGTCCTTCTAAGTAGTTAAATCGACGTGGCATCCACCACATGCCAAATGGCTGCACTAAAATACACATGCCCACTGCAAATTTTACCGCTATCGCGTAAATCCCTAACGTCGCAAGAGAAGTGTTGGCACCAATGAACCAGCGTTCAGCGCCATTGAGACAAAATGCTACTAAACCGGCCATCATCATTGGTAGGCAGTAGTTTAGGTATTGTTTTGCCAATGTCAGTTTAGGAAGGGTGACATTGTAACGGTTAACGATGTGCAGCCAAACAAATTGAGTAATAGCAGCCAACAAGCCACCCCACAAAACAGAAATAACATGGGGATGAACAGACAGCGCCGCGACGATAAAAATGACCTGAAAAATGGTGGTAGTGACCATGACGTTAAGCAGAGTTCTTGCTTTGTCGTCTTGTGTTCTTAACCAGGCAGTGCCGATTGCAATACTGCCTTCTAGAACGATGGCAAACATAACAATAGCAAATTCGACTCGCGTAAAAGGCGCGGGAATGGGGGCGATTAAAATGATAGTGAGCAAGCTAAGAGCGACGACGCCAGCGATGAGTAAAGCAAGTGAGTACAGCTGGTTTAGTAGGGTTGTGCGCGTATTTTGATCCTTTTCAACGCCGACGAATCGATAAAGCGCTTCATGCAAAGCGAAACTGACGAACAAGGTCGTAACAACACCAAAGGTTGTTAGAAGCTCAAGCTTGCCCATTTGCTCTGGTGAGAGAAAGTGGGGCAATACAGGTAGCATGATTAGGCTGATGCTTTTATTGATCACTAAGGCGATAGCAAATAGCGTCATGTTGGTCATTGCTTTAGACATGGTCATATCCTTTGATGTCTCGCGGTGTCTTGAGTGCGCAATCATTGTTGGTAGCAATTTCGCTAGCAAGGTGCTGGGCGATTGGCAAATAACAACGTTCGGCTGTGTATAGTTGAGAAACATTGAGTGCTTCGATACCCATCGTTACTTTCATCCACGGCGATTCATTCAAAAGGCGAATTGCGTTGTGTAACGAAGCCACATTGTTAGGCGTGTATTTAATACAATTTCGGCCGTGAGTTAACACGCGGTCCCAATAACTATCATCATGTGGAATGACGACACACATACCTGCAGCGAGAGCCTCCAAAATAGATAACCCAAAAGGTTCGTTGAGACTGGTGGAAACAAACACACCACACTGTGAACGCAATTCATCTAAGTTGTTTGGGCATTCATGCCATTCAACACCTTGTGTGTTGAAGTCCGGTGTTGAATATTCCACACCTGCCACGTTAGGTTTGATGTAACACACGGTGGATTTGATCTTTTTCGACTCATCAAGTGTTAAAGCATCAAGCAAAAGATCGATGTTCTTCCATTTTAGTAAGCTAGCTGCCCAGAAAACGCGGCTTGAAATCGGATTCGCTTGTTTTGGCCAGCGATCTTTCGATAATCCATTAACAAACGTAGATGTATTCAAACCACACCAATAGCGTTCGGTGGCTGGCTTCTCTGTTTTGAGGTAGGCCTGTAATGCTTCTACCATTGATTCGCGGGTGTTTGCCAAGTAGTAAATTGCCGATGCTTTTACTAAGCAGTAGCCAGCAGATCTCGATCGTCCAATAGGGCCATGAACCATCTGTACCACAGGCTTTTTGCTAATTAATCGTAGTAAGTACAAAGGCATATCATTACTTGGGCAAGATAGGCCCAAAAAGCTATCTATCTTTGGAAGCTTCATGCACGCGTAGAGAAGTTGGAGAAAGTAGTAAGCGTTCATCAACCAGTAGGTCAGGCCATGAGTCGAGTTAAATGGTGACGGTTTTATTTTTATAACTTGCACACGCGGTGTATCACTAAGCAGTGACGCCCAATGCTCTGGATTTGTAGTGAGTAGGTAACCAATCACGCTCAGCTTATCGCACTGCTTAAGGAGCTCTGCATTCGCGATTTTGGATCCACCTTGCATTGGGATGGCGTCGAACATCAATACACGTTTCATGACCGGGCTCCTCAATTGATGCTCAACCAGCGTGAAAGAGGCTTCATGCAGTGAGTCATTGGCATTGGTGTAATGGCGTTGTTATTAAGTTCACCTTCGTAAATACGTTCAATAGCGTTGATAGATGCAGTCGTCGTTAAGTTCTGGCTAGCATGTAGGTAAGCGTTTTCCGCCAGCTTGTTTCTTAATGCCGCGTCTTGCATGACTTGTTGAATCGCGTTTAACAGGCTCGCCATTCCACTGTTCTGGTACAGCAATGCAGAGTGATTATGCTCGAACAACTCAGGAATGCCTCCCGTTTTAGGAGCCACGATAGGCAGTTGAGCTAAAGCCGCTTCCCCGAGCACGAGACCAAAGGCCTCTTCATAGGCGCCGCTAATAAAAGCGTCTGCATTACCACACATCCACGCTCCGGCATTGTGTTGCTCCCCGACAAAGTGCACTCGTTCTTGGATACCAAGATCCGCGGCAAGCTGTTGCAATGCTTCTCTTTCTTCGCCGTCACCAACAATAACAAGGTGAGGGTTGTGGTGGTGGTAGTTGTGCATGCGCATTGCGCGAATAAGGCGGTCGAACCCTTTGCGCTTAATCAGCGAACCCACCGACAGAAAGGTAAAGGCCTGTGATGGGATTCCGAGGCGATCTTTAATGTCGATGGGTGTATCCACGCCTTGAAGTGACACGCCGTTGTGTACGACATGAAGTTGGTTTTGCGGGTAGCCGTCCTGAAGAATTTCGCGTCCAACATCTTTGCTAACGCAAATCAATTTTGGAGAGAGGTGAAGTCCGAGAGAGAAGCGATCGCGCAATGTATAATGGCAATGAAGTTGCGTGACAAGTGGTATATGATTCATGCGAGCAGCCAAACACATCCATTGACAAGGGCCGCCGCTATTGACGTGTACCAAGTCGATGCTGTGCTTTTCGATCAAAGCTGAGCCTTGTTTGATAAGGCTATTCCACCCGTTAATATCCCAGCGTGGAGCGCTCCAACCACCCACCAAATTGAAGGCTGAATGTTCCGCTTCAATTCCGAGCGATTGGCACTTATCGATTAATGGTTGGCAGTTTGACCATACGAATGGCTCAAACTTATTGCGGTCGATTCCTGAAATGAGATCCAGAAGCACCACTTCACTGCCGCGAATCCAATTATCACCATAATGAACATATAGAATGCGTTTTGGCGTAGTCATAAGTCACCTCTGTCTCATCATTAATCTGCGTTAACTGCTGAGCTGCAATAGAGATGCCAAAATATGCCATTAGTTTATGTGATTGAATCTTATATGATATTTATGTTTGGAAGTCATCATTCTCATATTGAGAACCAATATGGATTAGTGATCCGTTTCAATTTGATATTTTTGTAGCAATACGGGAATCACACTTTGCGCTGAGAAATCATCAATGATGGTTTGTCGAGCATTCTGGCGAATGAGTGATTGTTGCGCCTCACCAATCGACATCCAGTCATGAAGACATTTAGCAAGAGAGGGAATGTCTTCGACGATAAAACCATTTTTACCCGTTTGGATAATATCTGGAAGACGACCTACACGTAAGCTCATCACGGCAATGCCTCTCGACATGGCTTCAAGCGCCGCCATTGGAAGACCCTCATAACGAGAAGAAATGATAAGTACACTGATATTTTCCCAAACACCTTCCATATCGGTTTGATGGCCGAGGAAAGTCACGTTTGAAGGGGCAGTTTGATTAAGCGACTCTTTTTCTGGGCCATCACCGTACACACTAAACTGTAATGTTGGACAGAGCCTCGCTACCTCAATAAATTGATCGGCGCCTTTTTCCTGACTCAATCGGCCGACAAAAGCGATCTCCTGATAGTTGAGTTGACTGTTGGGAATCGAAACAAAGTTATTCAGCAGTTCTGAAGAACAAAAAACTTTGCGCTGAATACTTGGACTGACAGCAAAGCAATGGTCAGATAGGCTGCCTGAGCTTCTATCAAGCCAATCGTATAGCCATAGTTTCCCTGAGGACGATTCACCAGCATGATAAGTTGAAATCAAACGAGGAAACGTACGGGTGAGCAGTTTGGCGCAGCGCGACAAAATCGACGCTTTATAACCATGAGAGTGAACCACTGAGGGTTGGTGATTGGCGACGGCGCTTGTTAGGTGTTTAATTTTTAAAGCTTTATTGGGCTCGCCAGACAAATAGTTTAAGTAACTCACAGGGATCGCGGCTTCTTTTGCCTTCTGTACAATCTGAGCGGCTGGCGAATACTCAGTGGTTAGCACAACTCGAGCTTTGTTTCCAAAGGCGATTAATCCCCGAGCTAGCTCGATAACGTGACTTTCAATGCCGCCGAATAGACGGCTATCAAGCAAGATCCAAATTTCACCAATGGCAGGTTTATCAAGATTGTTCGAGATTAATTTCATCCGCTTCCCACGCTTGTTTTTTTCGGTAAACCGTAGATGGGCTTAACTCCAGCATGACAGCGGCGTTGAGGACGTTGCCATCACAGTACGCAATTGCGTTTTGAATTGCTTCACGCTCTACTTGCCACATAGGACGAATGGTTCCATCAGAGTTAAAGTACGGTGAGGTAGCAGCAGAGGACGGTGTACCAGGCTGCTCCGCTGCGGTAATCGACGGTTCGACCGCAGAAGGTGAAGGTTCCTCAGTATAAACAGGTGGTGGTGTGATTGGTGCAATGTTTGCTGACTCTTGAGCAACATGCGCAGGTGTCGTTGTTTTCGTAACTTTTGACTTTTTAGTGAGTTGAGCGGGTAGGTGGCTCACCGTGACTTTTTCGTCGTTATTAAGCACCACAATGTTACGTATGATGTTTTGTAGTTGCCTTACATTACCCGGCCATTCGTAATGCTTGATGATATGTTGAGCTTCGCTGTCGATTGTTGAGAATTTCTTTTTGTCCTGTTTGGCGTAAGTGGTCAAGAAGTGCTTGGCAAGCGTGACGATGTCACTTCCTCGTTCACGTAATGGAGGCATATCGATAGGTATAACGTGCACACGGTAGTATAAGTCTTCACGAAAACGACCTTCTTCTACTTCTGTTAATGGATCTCGGTTAGTGGCACAAATGATTCTCACATCCACTTTCATTTCTCGAGTGCCACCAAGAGGAGTGTAAGTGCCCGTTTGTAGAAAGCGGAGCAACTTCTTTTGCATCTCAAGTTCCATTTCACACAGCTCATCAAGAAAAAGCGTACCACCATGTGCCAGCGTCGCCGCACCTTTTCGATCTGTTGTTGCTCCAGTAAAGGCCCCTTTAACGTGACCAAAAATCTCACTTTCCATCAAATCTCGTGGAATAGCCCCACAGTTAATTGCAATAAAAGGCTTGTCTTTACGGTCGCTCTGGCGGTGGACGGCTTCAGCACAAACTTCTTTACCTGTGCCGCTTTCTCCCACAATAAACACACTGGCAGAAGTTGGCGCAACAGCATCAATGGTCTTGTATACCGCCTGCATCGGGAGGCTTGAACCGATGAATCCGTGATAGTTGTGGCGATCAAACTTGGACTGAATATTTTCCACCAAATCTTCCAATTTGGCGCGTTTGAGGTGCAATGCGACTGATGTTTTTAGGCGATCAGCGTTTATGGGCTTTTCTAAGAAATCTTCCGCACCTTTTTGAATTAGATTAACGGCTAAGTCGACGCTGCCGTGTGCCGTAGCAATAATAACGGACGTAGGAATGTCATTCTGGTTGATCCAATCCAACACGTCTTCGCCAGACATGTCGGGCAGTTTCAAATCGAGAATGATGAGCTGAGGTTTGCTTCTTTCAATAAATTGAATCGCTTCGCGACCTGTCTCGACATGAAAAATGTCATAAGGTTCGTCTTTCACATACTGCTTATAAAGTATGGCTAGTGAAGTAGAGTCCTCTACCAGTAACACCCTTGGTCTCATAGTCCCATCCCAACGTAGTTTGTTTCATTTTTTATGATTTTTGTCAGCACTACTATTTGGCATTATGAGTGGTTTATAGCTCTCTAGTGCTGAAAATTCTCAATTTGAGAAAAGCGTTATTTAAGTATTAGCACAAGGTAGGAAATTTGCGAAAAATCCATACTTTTTAATTGATTAAGTTATGCCCAAATAATTTCAAGGTGTGTGGCTTGGCGAGGGTGATTGAATTTGGAGCCTAAATTTCTGAGATGATGTCGGCATCGCGCTTTATCAAACGCGATGCTTCGCTAGGGAGTAAGACACTGATACTACTCAAACCCTTGAGCTTTTCGCTTTTCTAACGCATCAAACGATTCATTGGCGAGTTGCGGAAGTGTTTCACAAAGCTCCAATGCTTTTGGTATTTTTCCTTCGACACAGTACTTCTCAATCATTCTTGCTTGTCTTGAAAGCGTTCGATTGCCTAAAGCGAGAGCAGAACTGCCCAGTGTGTGAACCTCGAACTCTAATGTTTGAAGGTCTTTTGTGCTTAATGCTTGCTCTATTTTCTCCATGCGATCGCGTGACTCTTCGACATAGTGATCAATCAAGGTAGGGATGATTTCGGCGCACGTATCTTTGATCATTTGCTGAAGAATATGCTCATCCACTAATTCTTGCTCGATAGTCAATGTATTATTTATCGTCATAATAGCGCTCCCTATAACATAAACAGTTCGCTTTTTTTAATTTGCTGAGACAGTTTTTCTTTCCACTTTTTTGGTAAGAAACGCAGCTTGGAAACTTGGCGGATTAACTCATCTTTCAGGCTTGGAGTGTGCTTCATGTTCAGTACAGAACCAATCAAGTTCGCATCGCTAGCATCGAGTAGCTTTTTGGCTTGCTCGAGCTGGGTTGCAGTCGTAGAGCCATAATGCGCTACTAACAAAGTAGCATCACATACGCCAGCAATCACTTGAGGCGCAATATTACTTCGGTTGACACTAAGAAGTGGTGATGTATCTATCACGACGCGCTCGTACTGCGTTAACCATTGTGCAATGTTTTGTTTCAGCGTTGTTGGGTCTCGGTACGCTAACTGAGTACTGGCGAGAGATGGAGCTGGGAGGCCGACTAAAGTTTGATGTGTATTCTCTCGTGTGATCAAATGGCCAACCTTCTCGTCATCATCAAATTCGTGAACAGTGTGATAAGCGGGTTTGAATAAGTTAAGGTCTACATACAAAGTATTGTGGCCTGCTAAAACCAAGCGCTCTGCAAGAGATGACGCCACGGAAGTGACACCATCTTCAGATTTACAACCCACAACACAAATCGTTTTGTGGCCTTTCTGTTCACTCTGAAGATAAATTTGCTCAATCTCAGCGTGAGTTGCAGGAATAGTCATTACAACGCTCCTATTAACACGATGGTTGTGGTGATTTGTAAAATATCTCTTAATCCGGCCCTCGCTTTTTCAACAAAGCTTTCGTCTTTATGGGGAATGTAAATCGTGTCGCCTGCGCGAATGACTGGCAGCTCATAAATGTTGGCTGTTTTACTAAAGTTCACCAAATCAAATGTTCGGGCTTGGCCCTGGCAGCAAGACATATTGACCACACTGATCTTTTCAAGGTAGGCATTGTCAGTTGGTCCTCCTGCTTCCGCTAACAGATCAAGCACAGTCATGTTGTCATTGAATACGTATCGCCCTGGGTCTCTTACTTCACCTAATACGCGTACCGTGGACTCTTTTGAACGATCTAACCAGTTTTTGTTTTTTTCTGGAATGTAAATGGTATCACCAGGACGAACGTGGGGCAGAATTGACTCATCGCCTGTTTCAAAGTACATCGATAAATTCAATTTACTCACTTTGGCATAACCTAGGCCTCGGTGTGTGACACGGATGTTGTGAATATCTGCATCCATTGTCGGTCCATCGGCGGCAGATAAAATATCCAGAAAATGCATATCTTCGGTGAAACGATAGCGCCCAGGTGCATTGATTTGCCCGAAAACGTATATCGATGCGTCAGAGCTTTGGCTTACCCATTGCGACTTATTATCGGATGGGTCGTCAGGCAATGCATGTACCCTTACGACTGTACCAGCGGAAACTCGAGGTAGGCTTGATGTTGGTGAGCCATCCAGAATGTATTGGTCTAAGTCAAATTGTGTCATTTGACCGTTATTGGCGACTTCAATTTTGGTGGTATCAGCTCGTCGAGTTGGGCCACCAACGTGTGCAAGCAGATCAATCAAATCCATTTCGTCTGACCACTCGATGCGTCCAGGGCGAACAACTTCTCCCATCACTGCGACCGCTCGACTAGGTGCTACTTTTAACCAAGACTTCTCATTGAAATCGGTTTTCTCCGGTACGAAAATCGCGTCTCCTGGTCCAACATTTGGTGGTCTGGCTGAAGATAGTCCTTCTGTATGCGCGGTAAGATCGAATTTGATGACTTTGCCATCGGCTTTTATAACGCGAATTTGGCGAGATTCTGCGTAGCGAGTGGGCCCGCCAGCGTTGGCGAGGATATCCATGAAGCTAGCGCCTTGCTTGCCTTCGTATGCCCCAGGATGGGCGACTTCACCCATCACGTAAACCACATTTGCACCTGCTTTGATTTCTTCTTCCTGTTTTGGGACAAAGATGGTGGCACCTGGCAGGATCTCCGGCAGTAGGCTTTGGTCTCCAGTATCAAGGTACTTTTTCAGGTTAAACATGGTTGGGTTATTGTTTGTTATCACGCGAATTTGCTCGACACTGGCATATCGTGTCACGCCGCCAGCTCGCATTACGACATCAACTAGCGTGGTGTTTGGCTTGTATGAGAACGAGCCAGGTGCGTTGACTTCACCAAAGACTTTGATTGCACGAGCGGAATCTGCGCTGTCACCTGAATTCGCGAGTTTTGCTGCATCAAACTCTTGCTCAATATTCCCTACGAGTGGGGAAGCGGGAACAAATAAGACATCCAGTGATTCTAGTTTTGGCAGCTGGCTATTGTCACCCGTATCAAGGAAGCGTTTGTAGTCAAATTCAATGCTTCTATTTCCACGTTTCACGATCATTTTATCAAGCTGAGCCCCTGCGCGCAGGCCGCCAGCTTCGTAAACAAACATTTGAATGTTGGACCCAGAAGGTAAGGTATACTCACCGGGTTTGACCACGTAGCCTTGAACGGACACTAACAACTGTTGCTGTTTAATAAAAACTCGAGCGTTGTTAACGTCACGATACACGGTCTTTAGCCTGTCGATAATCACGTCTTGGAGTTGTTGTTCATTGTAGCCGGCCACTAATACAGGGCCGACTTCTGGTAAATTAATTCGTCCACGACGATCAACCTGAAACCCTTGGTTTAACGACGCCTCTCCAGGTAAGTTAATCTGTATTAAATCACCGACCTTAACAGTATTGCTCTCATCCGCTATGGAAGAAGGTACCCACGCGACCAGACACAACAACATTAAGAGGATAAATGGTTTCATCGTGTTCATAGCGCGCCTCCTGCCGTTGGGTTGCGGTTTATTGAGCTATCGCTATCTGAATTAGGGCTAATAACCTCGATGCTTACTCGACGATTAGTTAAACGCACGGCGGATGTTTCACCTTCATAGAGTGGCAGGTTATCCCCGACAGATTTGGTAGTGACTCTCTCTGAAGTGATACCAAATACGGTTAGGTAACGCTTTACTTGTTCCGCACGCGCTTGAGCAAGTTTCTGGTTGTAATCGGGTGTTCCAGTTGCATCCGCATGCCCCGTTACTACAAGAGATAGGTTAGGATGGTCACGTAAAATGTAGGCTGCTTCTGCCAAATGTCCCATGTACTTCGGGTTGATTTCTGCTGAATCGACAGCAAACTGGTTGTCGATATTAAGTAGTGCATAGATATCCGAGACTATGTTTAGGTCGCTACGTAGTGCTTCAATATCATCGGGCGGTGTGCAAGTTGTTTGGCTCAGTACGTAGTCGAGTTGTTGTTCGAGCTGGTTTAAGCGTCGACGCTGAATCACAAGGTCGTTGGCAGCGTCGAGTAAAAGCCCACCTTCTAACTCGCGCGCAATTCTATTTTGTTTTTCAAGGGCCTGAACAACTGCCGCAGGAAAACACCAGCGCGCGCCCTCTTGGATTAGTGCGTCTAGATGTAACTTGGTCAATTGCCAATCAAACCTTAACCCATGTTCTGGACCTAAAGGCTCGTCAGGCATCACTGGGGAAAACTGATAATTCTCGATCGAGATATCTTGATAGCTTTCCGCCAAGCCACCTTTCCCGTGTTCTGGGTAGTCAAACGACGAACAACCAAACATGCCGACAACAAGACCGCTTACTGCATATCGTCGTATAAGATTTACCATGCCAACCTCCGTTTAAACCGGTATTTTTAGTGTCCTTTTGAGTTAACGGGAATGGCATGGTTGATACGAAGCAAGCTCATGATTTCTAAAGGTTGGCCTGATACGTTTTCAATACTCATGCTTCTTTCACGTTCAACTAGACGCTTATATAAGTAAACAATGGCACCAATCCCTGAAGAATCAAGAAATTGGACGTGCTGTAGGTTAATTTCGACTTCTTTGTGATGATTGTTGTGAATTACCTCATCAATGTGATGTTGTGCTTGTCGACAGCCACTTGCGTCTAAGTCACCAAAAAACTCAATGGCTAACTTGTCTTGATTGATTTCTAGTTTGCGTAATTCCATGACTCTGTCTCCGTTTGTTTTTCTAATTGGATATAGAGCAGGTAACGTGCCAATTTGAAATTAATTAAAAATCAAATAGTTAAATATTGTTAATGATATTGTTCAATTTGAGAAAGGACTGATTCTCAAATTGAGAATCAAAAACGCACACAGAAATGGTTTGCTTATAAGAGGTGTTGAGCCGAAAGAAGTCGTTAGAGCGGGGGGAATCATAATTAGATTCCACCTCGATTGACGAACCATCCGCCTTACGTGAATAACGTGTAACGACTAAATGCAAAACCTGTCATAAAGTTTATGATTATCTTTGCAAATTATTACTAATGTTGATTGTTATGAGTCGAAGAACAACTAGTAATAAATAGGTCATCGAGAGGACTTACGTTTCAATAAAGACGATTTTTTGTACAAGGTCTTCTTATGCCATTAAAAATGACATTAATTGCGCTGGCTGTTATGGCAGCGTCTTCACAGCCTCAAGCGGATACTTCTCTCGCACCACCAGTTTCTCTTGCACAAAGCTATCAGGATGGCATTGATGTGTCTGAATATTGGTATAGCGAAAAACTTGATGGTGTTCGCGCTTATTGGACTGGGCAACATCTCGTGACGAGAAATGGTAATCGAATCTACGCCCCAGATTGGTTTACAGGACCTTTACCTGACTATCCATTGGACGGTGAACTTTGGGCTGGGAGAGGTAACTTCCATCTTGTTCAGCAAACGGTATTAGATAAAACTCCTGTAGAGTCTGCTTGGCGACATATCGACTTTATGATCTTTGATATGCCATATTCCGCTGGTGATTATCGGAAGCGTTATTACAACATCAAAGACTTAGTGCTTGAAGTCGACCAGCCTCATATCAAATATGTCGAGCACCGAGCGATTCAAAATGAAGCTCATCTGTTTACACAGTTGGATAAAATTTCAATATCCGACGGTGAAGGGGTGATGTTGCGGAAGGTATCAAGCCGCTATCAGGCTGGACGCGGTAGTGATTTGCTTAAACTAAAACGATACGCAGATGATGAAGCGTTAGTTGTGGGTTATAAGCCAGGAACAGGGCGCTTATTAGGTATGATGGGAGCAATGTTAGTTCGCTTACCAAATGGCATTGAGTTTTACATCGGTAGCGGATTTACCGATGAAGTGCGTCGCCAGCCTCCGAAAATTGGTTCAACCATTACTTTTAGATATAACGGTTTTACACATACTGGTAAACCACGTTTTGCTCGATTCTTGCGTGAAAGGTTGAAGGAATAGAACGCTCTGCACTTACTAGTTGCCAACGGTTACGCCACATCGTTTGAAGAGACCCTGCCAAAACTGAACGTGGTTTAGGGTTTCTTGCCTAAATGTCCTATGTGCCTCAATGATGCCATACTGGTGACCATGGAGTTGCATACGGTTCTCCACCAAAGTGGCACCATCATTAAGTTGTTGATAGGTACTGTCTAAATAAGCCAAATAAGGTTGCACTTCTTCAACGTAAATGGATTGAAAGACATTTCTTAAGTAGCGGAACTGGGTGGTGTCTCTGTTCGGCCCGCACAATACATTGCTCTGGTTCTGCTCAAGTAGCTGAGTTGTCGCTTTTAACCAAAGGGATGTGTTTACCATTGAATAGTAAAGTCGTCCGAGTAAACGAGATTTCTCTAACTCTTCTTGATAGTGCGTAACTTCCACATCGGGTAGACGTGAGACCGCGCGGTGGGGTAAATCATACATTTCGCTGAAAATACGATAGATATCGTTAATGCGAGCAATATCATTCGTCGTGTCTTGAGATAGCCAGTCAGAGGCAGTTAGTTGCTTCTGCATGGCATCACTTACGAGTAGTAAGTTGTCGAGATGAATGTCTAAATGTTGCCACTTGGTTGAGTAAAGCTCTGTCAATGTCGCGCGTTCTTCATCTCTAAGTGGAAACTCGGATAAACATCGATGCATGACTCTTAAAAGGGCAGTTTGATAATCAATATCATGAAAGGCATCCTGCACCTTTCCAAGTTGCGAGTTTTTCTCAGCAAGTAAATTGAAGAGTCCGCACTGTCGTAATTGATAGCTCTCTAGCAGGCCAATAGATAGTCTTGGCAATGGCTCGAACAAAACGCGTTTCGCAGGAATCGTTACCGTAGACTGTAATTCTATTGGAATAGCAGGAGCTTCCAATACATTGGCTACACGTTGATGATACTTATCAAACATGGCGTTCTCTGGATTGAACCAGTTATCACAACCATTAAGAAGCAAGATTAAGAACAATAAAATAGACCGCACAAATATCCTTTTTTATAACTTCGTATCCGTTGTCTAGAGAGCAAAATCAACCACTTCGCAATCTTGTTATAAGTATACTCAACCGTGTGATTATTCGATCAAAAAAGCCAGCGGATGCTGGCTTTTTTTACTTTTTATTGAACTGAAAAGTTCAATTGCACTTCTGGCTCTTGGCGATGCATCCAACGCATTCTGACGCCTAACAGAAAGGCCGCTGAAGATAGGCCGATGATAAAACCAAGCCAGAAGCCTTGTGCTCCCATTGGCTCGACAATCCAGTCTGTACGGCCAAGGACGTAACCAATTGGCAGCCCAAGAATCCAATAAGCAATAAAAGTACGGTTGAAGATAGCTCGCATGTCTTTATAGCCGCGTAATGCACCAGCTGCGATCACTTGAACCGCATCCGTACATTGATAAACAGCGGCAAACACGAGCAGTTGCATCGCTAGAGTGATTACCTCTGGGTTGCTAGTGTAAAGCTCGGCGATCCACTCACGAGACAAGACGGTTAAAATCGCTGTGAGAACGGACAAAGCTAGACCAACCATAATGCCGACTCGTGACGCTACGCGCGCGCCATCGACGTTTTCTTCACCAAGTCGATGGCCGACACGAATGCTTACTGCTGCACCAATACTCATTGGTAGCATAAATACCAACGAGGAGAAGTTAATCGCGACTTGATGCGCTGCCACAATGATAGGACCCAGTGGTGAAACGAGCAGTGCAACAACAGCAAACAGTGTCACTTCAAAAAACAGCGCTGCTGCAACAGGAAAGCCGAGCTTGAATAGACGAACTTGCGCTTTCCATTGTGGGCGGTGCCATTCTCCAAATAGGTTGATGCTTTTCAATCGCTCTGATGTCATCACATACAGCAATAGCATGGCAAACATGACCCAGTAAACAATCGTGGTTGCTACACCACAGCCAACACCGCCTAATTCAGGTGCACCAAACTTGCCGTACACGAAAATCCAGTTTAGAGGAATGTTGAGCAGCAAACCGATAAAGCCAATCACCATTGCCGGTTTCGTCAATGACATACCATCCGTAAAGCTTCTAAGCGTTTGGAAAAGTAAAAAAGCGGGTACTGCTAATATAACGGCATGAATGTATCCCACCGTTTTTTCTGCCATCAGTGCTTCAACATCCATCAGCCCGAGAATAAACTGGGTTTGAAGCAGGACTGCAATTATCGGCACACTGATCAGCAATGCCAAAACGACGCCTTGCTGAATTTCAAACGGGATTTTCACTCGACGACCAGAGCCATTTAACTGTGCGACAACAGGGACCAATGCCATTAATAAACCCACCCCAAACAAAATGGATGGTAGCCAAATACTTGAAGCGACAGAAACCGCAGCCATGTCGGTGGCGCTAACGCCGCCAGCCATTACGGTATCAACAAACCCCATACCAGTTTGAGCGACAGATGCGATCAATACCGGGGTCGCCAATTTGATAAGACTTGATGCTTCTTCTTTATAGCGATGCACGAAAAATACTCCAGAGCGGAACAATAAGTTGAAAGAATGAGAGTACTCGAGGGCAAAAGATGTGGTGAACGGATCTGATGGTTGATTTTAGTCACGATAAGGTGAAAAAATGCCTCGGAGAAACTCCGCGCAAATGATAAACAATTGTATGTTTATATTCCATAGCTAGGTAGCGAATAGTCGATAACACTGACTGGACGCTCTCCACGCTAAGGATACGCTTTTACTGAGAACAGCAGCGAATCATGGTAATGTTGAAGCATGCATGAGAACAAACCAGTGTTCATTAAGCCGTTGCTTTATCGTCTGCGGTCTTTATTTCCGGCCTGTAGCGCAGTGTTTAAGGCTTAGTCTTCAACTACAGTTGGTATGAAATCAATAGGTAAAAAGAAATGTTTACAGGAATAGTTCAGGGTACGGCGAAGGTCGTTAAAATTGATAAAAAAGAACGCTTTCAAACGCACGTTGTCGAGTTAAGCGATGAACTTTGTAAAGGGTTAGAAATTGGTGCATCCGTTGCACACAACGGATGTTGTCTAACTGTGACTAAGATCGAAGGCAACCTTATCAGTTTTGATTTAATGCAAGCGACATTGGCTCTTACTAATTTAGGTCGGCTGGTGGAAGGGGATAGCGTAAACATTGAGCGCGCGGCTAAGTTTGGTGACGAAATAGGCGGGCATAGCATGTCTGGTCATATTAGTTTGACGGCAGATATTGTCGATATCATCGATACGCCCAATAACCGCACGATTTGGTTTCAACTGCCGCAAGAATCAATGAAATATGTATTAGCGAAAGGTTACATTGGTTTAGATGGCTGCTCGCTAACTATTGGTGAAGTTGAAGCGTGTCGTTTTTCGGTACACCTAATTCCAGAAACCTTGCAGCGAACGCTTTTCGGAGTGAGACAAGTAGGGGAGCGTGTTAATATTGAGTTTGATCCTCAGACTCAAGCAATTGTTGATACTGTTGAGCGCGTTCTTGCAGCAAAACAGCTTTAGAATGAGAAAAAGGAGCCTAATGCTCCTTTTTCATTTAAGCGTTTTTATATTTCTGATGTTCACATGCTCGAGCTGTTATTCGTAATTGTCATCGATAAATAGTTCGACCTTATCTTGTAACTCATCCACTCGCATATTTAGGTGGATAGCGTGGCAACAAGCTGGGCAATCATCATAAAATTCTTGGTCACCATTGCTTGCATCCAATGTAATGCCGATAGAATGTCCGCAATGCGGGCACTTTACATACCTTTCGGTATAATTTTTCATACAACAACTCCTAATCTCGCAGGGCTTTTAAACACACTATTCATCAACGAAGTACAGCCCTTTACTTACTTTGCCTACAAGGAAAATAGGCACAATCCAAAGTTAAGTCTCCTTTGATATTAGGTCGAGTTGTTGCTAATTGAGTCGAAATAAGTACAAAACTTGACCCCAAACTCAACCTTGAGCTTAGGGTGATTTTCTGTAGTGATGTGCCTCGAGATTTTACATCTTGAAATATGCAGTGGCTTCCAAATTAATAAGAAATGATTTTATTAATAACCAGTTGAGCCTGTTCCAAGTAATGGCCGCCAAACAAATTACAATGGTTGAGAACATGGTAAAGGTTATAGATATCTTTACGCTCTTCATAGCTTGAAGAAAGTGGCATAACCGATTCGTAACCTTGATAAAATTCTGGTTGAAATCCACCAAAAAGCTCCGTCATCGCAATATCGCACTCCCTGTCCCCCCAATAGCACGCAGGATCGTAACAGATAGGACCGAATGCAGTGAGTGCCGCATTTCCATTCCATAAATCGCCATGCAACAAAGAAGGTTCCGGAGCATGGTTTGCTAGCCGCTGTTTTACGACATCGATAAAGTCATCGATATCAACCAAGGTGACGCCTTTTTCTTTAAGGAGCTGTAATTGCCATCCTATGCGTTGCTCAGCAAAGAATACACACCATTTCTTGTGCCATTTGTTGGGCTGTAGAGTCGAACCGAGATAGTTGTCGGTATCAAAACCAAACTCTTTTTGCTCGCCCCACTGGTGTAGGTGAGCTAATTGCTGCCCAAATTTAAAGCTGTTGGGACCATCTTCTAATGGTTTCGTTGGAAGGTAGTTAAGAATTAGGAATGAGGCATTTTTGGTTTTACCAACCAATACCACCTCAGGTACAAATAGGGTGGATGTTTCACGCAAAAGATGCAGGCTTTCAGCTTCTACCTCAAATTTAGACAAAAACTCGCGATCGTTAATTTTCACAAAATAACGTTGCTCGCCATCATTGATCATGTAGCTTTCACTGATATCCCCACCAGACAGCCTTACTTTTTCCGTGATCTGGTAATCGAACAATAAAGTATCAGAAAGCTGTTGCGATATTGCTTGCCACATACAAAACCTCGCGAATCTATTTGACCACCAATAGTTTAGGATAAATAGCAGGGAGTTGGCGCTATGTTGAGCATACTTAGTAAAGAAACCTTCCTCTTAGTGTAGTCAATTTGTATAAATGTGAATCAAATCGCTTATAAGCCTCTGATTTGTTGGCTTAGCATATGGAGATGAACGTTTACAACAGGTATTATGATTTTTTTGACGTTAGTTCCATTGGTGGCATGAAAATACTGATATGTGATGACTCAGCTGTTGCAAGAAAGCTTATTGCGCGTTCTATCGTACAAGATACATCATTGCATCTTATTGAAGCGCAAGATGGTTATGAGGCGCTTAATATTCTTGCTGAGCAAAATATCGATATTTTGTTTCTCGATTTAACGATGCCCATAATGGATGGTTTTGAGGTCCTCGAATCATTACCTGTTAGTCAGTACCCGACCAAAATCGTCATTATTTCTGGAGATGTTCAACAAGAGGCAAAACAGCGCTGTCTCGATCTTGGTGCTCAAGCTTTTATCGCTAAGCCTCTGACAGAAGAGCAGGTGCTCCCACTATACGAACAATTAGGGCTGCATTATGCGTTCAAACCTAGTCATTCGGTTGATTCTAAAAACCAGGGTTGCGAAGAGCTTTCCTTACTAGCCAAATTCCGTGAAATTGCGAACATTGCCCTTGGTAAAGGGGCTGCGATTATGGCCGACCATTTACATGAGTTCATCCAACTTCCTGTTCCTCATGTTGGACCTTTGTCCTACGGCGAGCTTCATATGACACTGGTTGATGTGGTTGGGCGTGACAGTTCCGTTGCGGTAGCGCAGAGGTTTGTCGGTGGTGGTATTCACGGAGAGGCACTGGTGTGCTTACGTGGTAGGGATATCAATCAGATTGGGGAAAAATTAGGTTACCTCCTTGAGTTTACGCCTCATAATGAAATCATCTTGAATATCTCTAACCTACTGGTTTCGTCATTTCTCACGTCGTTAGGCGATCAACTCGACAAGCAATTCTCACTTCGTCAGCCAGGCATTGTGGATACCTTAACACCTTATTGTGAAGAGCAAGGCGAGTTGGGTGAGCTCTTTACTATTGAATACACCTACATGGCAGAAGCGCTCGATTTCGAGTGCGAGGTACTGTTTTTAATTGATAAGCCATCCGTAGAAATAATCTATGAAATCATGGAGCTAATCTAATGTCCGATATCACGCTGGACATAGCAGACTTTCATTGGGTCACGCAAATTCTCGATACGATGGATTCAGGGCTTATTGTTTTGGATCAAGAGTATAAAGTGTGTGTGTGGAACAGTTTTATGCAGTCATACAGTGGCGTTCTATCACAAGAAATTCTTGGTGAATGTTTATTTGAGCATTTTGAAGAGCTGCCAAGAACTTGGCTAGAAACCAAGATAAAAGCTGCCGCCGATCTGGAAACTCGTTCTTTTTCTAGCTGGGAAAACCGACCGTACCTTTTTAAGTTCAACAATTTTTCTCCGGTTTCAAACAGCAGTGATTTTATGTATCAAGATATCGTGATCACGCCGTTAATTGGGCTCTCTGGAGAGGTCAGCCACATAGCGATTCAAGTCAATGATGTTTCTGAAACTGCGAGAAATCGCATTCATTTGAAAGAAACAAATCAACATTTGTCGGAAATCAGTCGCAAAGATGGTTTAACAGGTTTATTTAATCGCGCTTATTGGGAGCAATCATTGAAAGATGAGTTTGCTCACTTAAAAGTTATCGACGGACCATGCTCATTAGTAATATTCGATATCGACCACTTTAAAAAGGTGAATGATACTTATGGTCACCCGACAGGGGACGAAGTCATTCGTCGAACCTCTGCCTTGTTGAGAAAAACAGCAAGGAGCAGTGACATCTGCGGTCGTTTTGGTGGTGAAGAGTTTACGGTACTACTTCCTCACACAAACCAGGAGCAAGCTTGCTATTTCGCAGAGCGTTTGCGCAAAAGAATTGAGCAAGAGATCGTGAAAGTGGAAGATTTTTTGATTAATTACACGATAAGTATTGGTGTTTGCGAGTATAAGCCTTATTTTGAAACTCACACTCAATGGTTAAAGAGTGCCGATGCTGCGCTGTATCGTGCAAAAGAAAATGGTCGTAACCAAACCTGTTTGCATGAAAATGACTGAAATATAAAAAGGTTTGAAGAAACCCTGTATCCGAATTCAGTGAAGCAAAGCTCAATTGTTTGAAAATCATCCAGTTGGTTCGTGAATGTTTGTTAATATGAAATAAGTTAATGAAATTTTCTCGGCATGTCTTACTATTGAAACTATTCTGCTTTCAGCTTCGAAGGCTTGCAATAAACGGAGAAAAACAGTGGTTTTAGAAACCGATGGATATCTCGCTCTTATCGAGCACTTGTCTCTAAATCTAGATATTTTTACGACCGAAATTGGCGACACTGGATCCGAAAGCATCGAAGATGTTGTCACCGATATGGTGGCTTCAAACATCATGGCGATTTTTGAGCAAAATCCAGAACTTCACTCGAGCGTACGCTTCAAATTGTTGAAAGAGGCTGATGCAGTTGTTGAAGATCTTGGTGAGATATTGGCTGGGGTATGGCATAAAAAAGCGACCAATGAACAGATCACGTTCCTTGATGAATACATCGCTCTGGTCAAAAATCTGTTCGATAATGCTGTTGCGACTTACGACTGATATTGTTTTAACTTACAGCAATGTCCGGTTAAAGAGTGAGAGGAGTTACATTGTAACTCTTCTTATTTGCCAAAACTTAGATGCCCAGTATGGGTTGTCGATTCTTGAAATAATCACACCTCTAGACGTCGATGCATGCATGAACTGCTTGTTACCCAAGTAAATTCCGACATGATAAGTTGTACGTCTTGTTTTAAAAAACACTAGATCCCCTTGCTTGGCATCCGTCCAACTTAACTCCACACCTTGCTTTGATTGCTGCTTCGTTGTCCTTGGTAACGAGAGCTGATAAGCCTCAATAAACGCTTTTTGTACAAATGCTGAGCAATCAATTCCAGATTTCTGTGTCCCGCCTAAGCGATAAGGCGTGCCGTGCCACTCTGAGTAAAAGTCGAACAAGTCAGGGTTGTCCGACAATAGCTGATTTGTAGGTGTTGTCACCTGTGCTTGCTCACTAGGCTCAGGCCCAGAAGAGCAGGCGCTTAGTAGCACACTGATTATCAAAGGAAAATATACTCGACGCAAATCACCACCTGTCATCTCTATGACTCACAACTGAAATATTAGTGTCATAACCAATCCATAGTATGGGCTGCAAATCACGGTTTTGTCTCACAAATGTGACGGAATCACTGCAGAACCGATTCAACCTTAAGAAAGAATAAAAATTGATTATGGCAAAGCGAAAACGCTCACGCACATCACTTTCACTGATTCAGGCTGTCAGTGCAACATTTTTAACTATCATTGTTCTTGTTATAGCCCTTTCTGTCTCAAGTTTCAAAGGAATGGAACAGGTAGGGGAACAATTTGAAGACTTGTCGCAAAAAGCATTACCAATCGCGATGGCAAACGCAAAGTTAACCAGGAATGTATTGGAGATGGTTAAGCTACTCAACCATGGTATGCAGATTACTGAGCCGAAAGAGTTGCCTCTCATAAAAGAGCAAATCGACTCTCTTGCAACTCAAAGCACAACTTTGGTTGTGGAAGCGTCTGGTGTAGCTCAGCAACTCTCGGAGGAGTTAGACACCAAACTAGCGCGTTTACATAACATCACGCAGTCCATTTTGTTGAAGCAATCTTCGGTGATACAAATTCAAATGGATATTGATGCCGCTGTAGGTGGGTTTCGCTATGGGCTTAGCTCTATCGGTCCGGAAATGAATCGAATCAGTTCGTTCCTTAGTGCTGATAATCCTGAGTCGAGCGATGCCGCTAACCGTTTCATTGCTTCTGCAAGCTCAATGGAAAGTACGTTCTTAGTCATGATGATGCACTCAGAATTAAACAAAGCCGAAAAAGAATACCGAGAAATGCGAAATCGCATAGCAGGTATTAAACTCGCCTATGAAGACTTCCAATCTTTCCATCCTGAAGTAAGTGAATATGCAAGCTTAACCGCACCATATGAGATGGTGAAACAAGGCTTTAGTGAAAAGGGCGTGCTGCGTTTGATCCTCGCCAAACTAGAACAAGGGGAATTGCAACGTTCAGAGTTTAAACAGGCTTCGATGCTTGCGGATGAAACCATGCGGTTACTTGATCAAATCTCCCAAACCGCTGGTCAGTTGATCGATGAAAAAGAGCGGGTGGTCAACGAGACCATTGAATCGGTGAGCGTTGTGCTCGTGTTTGCGGCGTGTGTGATTTCTTTTATTATTCTGGTTACTTGGTTTAGTCTCAAGTCATGGACAAACCGAGGGTTAAGGAATGTACTAACGCGTCTTTCAGCACTTACCGAACATGATTTTCGTGACAAGGCAGAAGAAGTCGGCCCCTATGAGCTGAAAGAAGTAGCACGAAAGTTGAATCAAGTAATCGATTCCACACATGACTCCATTCAAACGGTGACGCGCAATTGTGAAACGCTTTATCAGACGGCAGAAGTAAGTCACAGTGCAGCCGAACAAACAAGTGATGGGTTGGCAACACAAAATGAAGCGTTGTCGAGTATGATCACGACCATAACGCAGCTTGAAGCCTCTATTCGTGAAATAGCAATGGTGACAAATGCATCTTCACAGGACTCGCTCCTTGCAACCCAACACACTGAAAAAGGGGTTCAAGTCGTGGAACAAAACCGCGAACGTTTGGAGTCATTAGAAAGCTCTTTGGATGTAAATGAACAGTCAATGTTAGAGCTAGACCAGCGTGTTAAACAGATTCGTGAAATGGTAGATATGATCAGTGGGATCGCGGACAACACCAACTTGCTTGCTCTCAACGCGGCAATAGAGGCTGCCCGTGCTGGTGAGCAAGGGCGTGGATTTGCGGTTGTCGCTGATGAAGTTCGCAAACTTGCAAGTGATACCTCTCAACAAACTACGAACATCCGAGAAATGATGAGCGAGCTTATTACTGCCGCAGAGCGTTCGCGCCAAGCAGTTAATGATTCAAGAGAAGAAATGACCCACGCGCTAAAGTCCAGTAATGAAGTGAAATCGACATTCTCTGATATCAACCTCGCGGTTAAGTACATTCAAGAACGTGTTGAGCAAATCTCAGTTGCTACAGAAGAACAAGAACGAGCGACGGCAGATGTATCTCAATCCATCACGCATATTTCTGATCTTGGCGAACGCACAAAGCTGCAGCTTGAGTCTATGGTTGAGAGTTCTGAGCAAGTGGCGGAAATTGCCGGGCACCAGCAAGCAATGCTGCACAAGTATGAGCTTCATCAGACCAAGTAAATGAGATGTTTCCACCGACTAAAAGCAGAACCTCGGTTCTGCTTTTTTGTTACGGCTACCCATTCAATGGCTCCTATTTGCATTGCAAAAGTGAGTTACATCTCATCTCGTTCATTTCTAAAGGGTTTAGTTATCACAACGTGATGTTAATGCTTTGTTCGAGGGACTCGTTGACTAGAATGTCGCTAGAATTCAAAGGAACGAATCATGCAGTTATCACAAAGAGCCAGCCTCATACTAGTTAATCATCACCAAGAGCTTTTGCTTATCCACCGCGTTCGAAACGACAGACAGTATTGGGTTTTCCCTGGCGGCAGTGTTGAAGCAGGTGAGAAACCTGTTGAAGCTGCTAAAAGAGAAGCGCTGGAAGAAACCTCAATAGAACTTGGCTCGGTTAAGAAAGTTTTGGAACTCGAAAATCAAGGTCGCTTAGAAACCTATTTTCTTTCTTATGTAGGGAACTTAAAAGTGAAACTAGGGAGTGGGCCAGAGCAAATCAGAAAATCAGATGTTAATCAGTACCATTTGAAGTGGGTGCGTGTAGAGCAACTTCACTCGATTTCTTTATATCCAGAGAAAGCTAAAGCCTTTTGCTTGAAGCATAAGGAGTGGTTTTGTGATCGATAAAGTTTGCCCCGTTGTTCTACGTAATCAAAATCAAGAGATCCTACTTTTTAAACATCCGTTGGCGGGTGTTCAGCTCGTCAAGGGCACTGTTGAAGTGTTTGATGAAAGTTACATCATAGCAGCCAAGCGGGAGCTCGCTGAGGAGTCTGGTATCACACATGTTCGTTCCGCACGATATTTATGCTCATGGGACAGTGGCTTTCAAAATCAAGTATGGCATTTTGTTTTGTGTGAGTGTGCTGGCCTCGCTAATTCATGGCTGTTTCATACGCAAGACGATGGCGGACATGATTTTGCGTTCTTCTGGCACGATGTCGAGAGCGGCCTTCCCGCGAATGCACATACTGTGTTTCAGCGCGGGCTGGAAAAGGTACGAGAGTTGATAAACCAAGGCGTGATTTAAAGGAGGATTCTGTCATTGCATTGGCGGATTTGGGCGAAACGCCACAGCAAACACTATGCTTCTACTAGAAGCAAATAAAGAAGGTAGAGCAGCCGTTACTGTTCTGATCGTGTTGATAATGGCACTGTCGATCTCAAAAATGGCGATGAGATTACAAATGTTTAAGTGACTTCTATATGCTTTGCTCATTCATTCAGATAAGGAAACGGTAATGGATAAATTCGTCGTGTTTCTCTTATGCCTTTTTATGACAGTTGGCGGAGTGGTTCATCTTTATGACAACATTGTTGGTGGCTTTTTACCTTACGATTTTGCGCCACGCTGGTTGAATATGTATTGGAGCGCTTTGGGACTATTGGACTTATTAGCAGCGTATCTATTGGTCAAGCATCGCCGCTCTGGCCTAGTTGTTATGTTATTGATTCTTATAACCAATGTTATCTTTAGTTCCCACGCTCACTATACATTAGAAATATTAGATAACAACGTCGCCCTACAAATGAAGACACTGTTTTTAGGGTTCTCATTTGGGGTATCTATCTGGTTATGGAATGCGCGAAAACATAGTCAATCGCGCCAAATATTTCGTTAATTATTATTTTCACAACACTCGATTAAGGATTGTAAACAGGGACTCGTTATGAACGATTTTAAATACTTGGCCAGTTTTGCTGGTTTCAGCGTACTGACAGGTTTGAGCTTTGCCACCACTTTCTTCAGCCTTGCTTTTCTATACAGCTCAATGGAGGCACAGCAAGTAATGAACACCAATGCTTTGGCATGTGCAGTGCTTGGTGTTGTTGGTTTATTTGTTGGTATTACTCAGTTAAACAAAAAGCGTCAGCTAGCAGAAAACTAATCTGTTCTTACACATCATGAGGATGAAGAAGTGTTTAACAGGGGTTTAGGCTTGGTCTATTCGTTTTGTTGACATACTTCATCCAACAATATTTTTTTCAACCATTACTTCTTCTCTTTATTGTAGCGAAAGGGCTGCGTTAAAAGCTTATCTAATCTTTGCTCTTCTTCGTCTCTAATTTCCGGCACACCAATAACAACATCTTCATGACCCAACTTAGGCTGAGCTCGGTATGTCCCAAAAAAGCGGTCCCAAACTGAAAGGAAAAAACCAAAGTTTGAGTGGGTCTCTTTTACTATCACTGAATGGTGCACGCGATGCATG
This sequence comes from Vibrio sp. 2130-1, assembly GCF_033339515.1. Taxonomy (NCBI): domain Bacteria; kingdom Pseudomonadati; phylum Pseudomonadota; class Gammaproteobacteria; order Vibrionales; family Vibrionaceae; genus Vibrio; species Vibrio sp. 2130-1. The sequence continues at coordinate 280,244 of NZ_JAWOUT010000005.1, read as the reverse complement.
TCTGGTGTAACGATGACGTTTCGCAGTTTTTGGTCCATAGATAAAGCCAGTTTTGCATTACTGTGATTAAACATCGCGCTCGCATTAAGCACAATTTCAAATACCACAATTCCGATAGGTGAAACACCTAAGATAAACACGGCTGCAATTTTTACTCCCATTGAAATGATTATTTCGAAGGGATGAAAGCGTGCGCCTGTAGTGACGTCTATGTCGAGATCGGCGTGATGCATTCGGTGAATCTTCCACAGCGGTTTTACATGATGAAAGACAACATGCTGAGCGTAAATGACGAAATCAAGCAAAATGACGGTTAGAAAAATGTTTAACCAATCGGGGAGGGACAGAATATTCAGCAGCCCCCATTGTTGCTCCTGAGCTATGACCGCAGCTTGAAAGGCGGCGATAGGCATGATTAAAGCAATAACTAGGCTGTTAAAAGCGACCAATGACAAGTTATTGACCCAGCGAAACCTGCGCGAAGCGGTCAGTGTTTTTCTAGGCAATTTGTTTTCCCAAATGGCACAAAGCAATAATACGCCAAGGAAAAAGCCTAATCTGAGCCATGAGGGTTCTTGAAATGTCGTTTCTGTCACTGTCATTCCCTTATTTATTTCTTTATCTATGACCGAGATAAGAGTGAAATTATTTCAACACACTGCTGATGGGCTTATCTTGAGGCGAAACCATAATATCAGTAGAATCGCGCTCTACTTTTTACTTGGCATTACTTACCATGAGAATTCACGCTTTCCACCGTTTATATCAGTACCGACAATCTATCTCAACCAAGCCTTTCAACGCGCGTGGATGTAAAGTGGTTCGTTGCCAATATTGCCAGGTTTCTGAGCAACACTGTTTGTGCGACCTTCAGCCAAACATCAAGGCCAATATTGCATGTATGTTGATTGTTTCTGAAAACGAAGTGTTTAAGCCAAGTAATACCGGTCGTCTAATCGCTGATACGATTCAAGAGACTTACGTGTATCAATGGAACCGAACAGAACCGTCTGAAGAGATGCTAGCGCTACTACAGGATGACAGTTACCAACCGGTGATTGTATTTCCTGCAGACTATGTGGATGATCCCTCTCGTTTAATTGAAGATCTAGAGCCAGGGCGATTGGTAAAAGAAGATGTCGAGAACAAAAAATGGTTGCTGATCTTTATTGATGGTAGCTGGCGTGAGGCGCGAAAGATATTCCGTCGTTCTGATTTTCTTAAATCTTTGCCTGTGCTTTCCATTGAGCCGGAATCTCTGTCTGAATACATCATGCGCCGCTCCGAGAATGAGCAGCATCTTTCAACCGCCGAAGTCGCGACATTAGTTTTAAAACAAGCTGGTGAGCCGAAAGCTGCGGAATGCCTTCAATTGTGGTTTGAAGCCTTCAGAGAAACTTACATGCTGAGCAAGACTCGAGTCAAAAACGACCCTAACCAGCCACACTTGAAACGTTTCAAAGAGTGGATGAAAACCGAGAGCTGACTCTAAGGAATGAGCTTTTGTTGATGGTATGTTGTTCAACTGGCTTCGGTGAGGGGATAAATCTGCATTCGGTCACGGTTTGCAGGCGTACAGATATGGATAATGCCATCAGTTTATACTTTTGACTCTAGCCATTTTTGAGAGTCGTTTGAAGCATTTTTTAGGAGAGAAATACATGTATTACGGCTTTGATGTCGGTGGCACTAAAATTGAATTTGGTGCATTTAACGAGAAGCTTGAGCGTGTAGCGACGGAACGTGTACCTACACCAACAGACAACTACGAGCTGCTGGTTGATACCATTGCGGAATTGGTGAATAAATACGATACAGAGTTTGGCTGCGAAGGTACGATTGGTCTTGGCCTACCAGGTATGGAAGACGCCGATGATGCAACGGTACTAACAGTTAACGTTCCTGCGGCAAAAGGCAAACTACTTCGTGCTGATCTGGAAGCTAAAATCGGTCGCAGCGTAAAAATTGAAAACGATGCAAACTGTTTCGCGCTTTCTGAAGCCTGGGACGAAGATCTTCAAGATGAACCATCTGTACTAGGTTTGATCCTTGGTACTGGTTTTGGTGGCGGCTTTATCTACGAAGGTAAAGTATTCTCTGGCCGCAACCACGTAGCGGGTGAGGTGGGTCACACACGTCTTCCTATCGACGCATGGTTCCACCTGGGTGAAAACGCACCATTACTTGGCTGTGGCTGTGGCAACAAAGGTTGTTTAGATAGTTACCTATCGGGTCGTGGCTTCGAGCTTCTTTACGCGCATTACTACGGCGAAGAGAAGAAAGCGATCGACATTATTAAAGCGCACGCAGAGGGTGAAGAGAAAGCAGTAGAGCACGTCGAGCGCTTTATGGAGCTGCTAGCGATCTGCTTTGCAAACCTGTTTACTGCAACAGACCCACACACCGTTGTACTTGGTGGCGGCTTATCTAACTTCGAATTGATTTACGAAGAGATGCCAAAACGCATCCCTAAACACTTATTGTCTGTGGCTAAGTGTCCTAAGATCATCAAAGCAAAACACGGTGATTCAGGTGGTGTACGCGGCGCTGCGTTCTTAAACATCAAGTAATGACTTAAACCTTACTCGATATAAAGTAAGAAGAAATTTAAAGCCCCGTTTAGACTTTCAAGGTTAAACGGGGCTTTTACTTATATACCGAAGTAACTTGTATACCCAAGTAACTCACATACCTAAGTAATTTCGGTATGCTCGGGTATGGATCATGAACAAAAGTAGCATGCATAAAAAACTCACGACGAATCGTGAGTTTTCTGTTTGCAGCTAAGCTTATTTGTTCTTTTTGCCTACGCCCAGGTTTTCTTTTTGAGCTAGGGTGATTTTGCTAAAGCCTAATTTTCTGAAGTAGTTGTCGCGGTAGTTTCGCACCGCTTTAGTGTCAGACACTGCTTCGATTTGTTGCTCCATCTTTAGGAACTCAGTGATATCGATACCTTCGGCTTCTGCAACTGCTTCTTGAATGTTGCGGTGTTGCTGGTATGAGAACGTCAGTTCTTTGTCTTGGTCTTTGTAAGTGTAAAGAATGGTGCGAGCCATAGCTGTCTCTCTGAAAAGGTTTCTGTATATTAAACAAAAAGGCCAGACTCGCTGACCTTTGAATTTCTAGTTTGAGCTAGATTCTGCCTTGAAGTGGGATAATTGTCACGCTTTCTCCCGCTTTTACTGTATCAATAGCTGGGGAGATTTCGATCAAACAGTTTGCCTCACTCATTGAGCGCAAAATACCAGAGCCTTGCTTGCCTGTTGTACGAACGGTTAAACGGCCAGTTGCATCCAGTTCATAGACGCCACGGCTAAACTCGGTACGACCTTGTCGAGAGCGAAGGTTTTCAGTCGCGATGGCATTCACTTTCAGAGGCTTCCAGCCTTGTTCGCCTTGCATCTTACGCAGTGCAGGCTCAACAAAGTTGATGAATGAAACCATCACTGCCACAGGGTTGCCCGGCAGACCAAAGAACGGCTTGTTGTTGATTTGACCAAACGCTAATGGACGTCCCGGACGCATGTTGATTCGCCAAAAATCGATTTGACCAAGTTTATCCAAGGCAAGTTTGATGTAATCCGCATCACCAACGGACACGCCACCAGAAGTCATAACCACGTCTGCTTGCGCCGATGCGTTTTCCAACGCTTCAATCATTAGCTGTTCGTTGTCTTCCAGAATACCGAAGTCCAAGATCTCGCAGCCGAGCTTTTCAAGCATGCCCATGATGGTAAAACGGTTGGAATCGTAGATAGAATTCGCTTTTTGCTCTGTTCCCGGCGCTTGTACTTCGTCACCGGTGGAGAACACGGCAACTTTCAATTTTCGGAATACATTCGCTTCACCAAAGCCAAGCGAAGCGACCATGCCCATTTCTGGAGAGGCGAGGCGAGTGCCTGCGGTAAAGACGTCACTGCCGATAGCGAGATCTTCACCTGCTTGACGAACGTTTTGACCTGCTTTGATATTCGCACCGTTAAAAGTGACCTTGTCACCTTCTTGAGTGGCTTGCTCACGCATGACCACTGTATCGCCGTTACGTGGTGTTGGTGCGCCAGTCATGATCTTAACTGCTTGACCAACTTCCAGAGGCTGATCGTAAGCATGGCCCGCCATCACTTCAGCAACCACTTGGTAGCTATCACGGTCAACATCATCACTGCGGATGGCATAACCGTCCATCGCGGAGTTGGTGTATTGCGGCACATTTACTGGTGAAACGATATGTTCCGCAAGAACGCGGCCATAGGCGTTTTCAATCTTGCATGCTTCTATTTCCGAAACCGTGTTCACCAAAGAAAGGATTTTTTCTTGGCCTTGAACCACAGAAAGGAAAGCCGGAGAAAGTGTGTCGCAACATGCGGCGTCTTTCTCTTGAGATTTTGGTGCTTTTGCCTCTTGAACGTATTGAAGAACAAATTGAGCGATGGCATCCAAATCATTGATGTTCATTTGAGGGAGCTCAGAATCTAACTCCGCAGTGTCGGAAGCGATAGCGATGATGTTTTCATCGTTTGGATAAAGCCAAGGCTTGCCGACTTCTTCACGGTGCAATTCGATTTTAGGAAACGCGATGTTTTTGCAGCCTTCGACCAAAACCACATCAAGCATGTCTTCATCAAAACGTGTTAATAGGAATTCAAACTCCGCTTCGGCTTCTGGCGTTTCTGTCATTAACGCAAAACGGTTGCGAGAAGCAATCAGCATTTGAGATGCGCCAGCTTTGCGTAAACGGTAGCTGTCTTTACCCGGCTTATCGACATCGAAGTTGTGGTGTGCATGTTTTAGCATGCCAATGCGTAAACCTGCTTCGGTCAGCTTTGGCAATAGGGCTTCAAGTAGCGTGGTTTTGCCTGTGCCTGAATAAGCTGCAAAACCAAGAATAGGAATGTTTAGCGTGTGTTTCATGATTCTAATTGTCCAAATTGCGCCAGTTCTTCCGGAGTGTTCAAGTTGACGAAACAGTTTGGTGAGTCGCTAAAGTCAACGTAACTAGTGTTGCACTCTTTGTAGAGCAGAATGATTTTGCGGTCGCCACGTTCTAAAAATGCGGTGAGTTTTGGCAGTACGCGCTTGTGGTAGAGCGTAAAAACAGGTTGCTGATGGTCACCATCATGCGCGACCAAAATATCGCTGTCTTCTTTGACGAACTGGCAGAAACGCTCGACAAGGTCGGTGTTAATTTGTGGACTATCGCAAGGTACAAATCCGACCCAGTCAGTTTCAGCATGCATCAAACCCGCGTGAATACCGCCCATAGGCCCAGGGAAATCTTTGAATTGATCACTAAATACGAAACCAAATTTGCTGTACGCATCTTGGTTTCGGTTGGCATTAATTAAAATGCGTGGAGTTTGTGGAGATAAACGTTCAATAACGTGCTCGATGAGTGGCTTCTGATTTAACTCAATCAGACCTTTATCTTTTCCACCCATACGGCTGGCTTGGCCACCAGCCAAAATGACCCAACTAGTTTGTGTTGGTTGAAGCATATGCATTCTCTTGGGATGTTTCTTTTGGTATGACATACAACAGAGGAGACTCTATCAAAGTCTTGTCTTTAATCCACCACTGTTTTTTACATAAGTCGGTCAGTGCGTTGGCCTGATGGCTTGTCACCACGATACTGGAACCACGATCCAAAAGATCTTTCGCCATCACCACCAATCGTTCAATGGATTCTTGGTCTAAAGACGCACTTGGCTCATCCATCAATAAAATCGACGGCTTTAAGATCCAAGCCCTTGCCATGGCAACGCGCTGTTTTTCACCGCCGGACAACACGGAAATATGTTCGTCCGCTAAGGTTTCTAAACCTACCATGCGCAGCGCGTGAATAACTTGAGCTCGCTTATCTTTTTGCGTGTCTTGTTGATATTTCACTCCATAGACTACGTTTTCATATACAGTGCCGTCAAAAAGGTAAGGGGATTGGTGGAGATAAATCACATCGACACGACCATTGCGACGCGTCAGTCTTTTTAGCCACGTATCTTTTGGCGCAACAACATCACCAGTAGAGGGTTTGAGCAAGCCAGCAAGGATTTTGAGTAGGGTAGTTTTGCCCACACCATTGTCACCCTTGAGATAAATGGCATCATTTGGGCCGATGGCTAACTCAGGGATGTGGAAAAGCACACGCTCTTTAAAGCGCATGGATAACTGTTCGGCGGTGATTTTTATAGTCATAATTCGCCTCGACATGGGGTTAATGGTGAGTCGTTTGTTTGCTTCATGTTCTATGTTCTGAGGTAGCCTTTGCCTCTCATGCTTGATAAGAAGAAGTTTAGAGCCAACGCTAAAGATAGTAATACAATTCCTAATGCAACTCCTTGCGCAAAAGCACCTTTACTGCTTTCCATTGCGATAGCCGTGGGAATATTTCGCGTCACTCCCATAATGTTCCCACCAACCATCATTGAGCAGCCCACCTCGGTCACGATACGTGAAAACCCTGCAATGATAGCCGCAAGTAGAGGAAAGCGGGTTTCCCAAATCATCGTAGCTGCCAAGCGCGGAATGGAGACGCCCAGCGTGATGGCAGTTTCCACTGCACGACGGTCGCTAGATTGTAATGCACCATGCATCATCGATACCAAAACAGGGAAGCAGATCACCATTTGGCCGAAGATCATTGCCTTCTGAGTGAACAGCATTTGCCAGTCTCCCCAAGGGCCAGCACGCGACAGCAACATGTACAGCAACAGGCCAATCACCACGGTAGGGACCGCTTGCAGCGTATTTACGATCGACAACAAAAACCATTTACCGCGAAAGTCGGTATACGCCAGTACAAAGGACATCAAAATAGCCGGCAATACCACTAGGGATATTGCCGTGATAGAAACACTAAAGGAGACCGCAACGATCTCCCATAGGTCTGCATCAAAATTCACCAGTAAGCGAAGCGCTTCCAGTGTTGTATCAGCAAGATTCATATTGCGTTATTTGCTCTCAGCATTCGCAACAAACAGTTGTTTACCGTTTAGGCGGAAACCATTGATAAGTTCCTGTCCGCGAGGGTTTACCAACCAATCACTGAATGCCTTCGCACCTTGGTAGTTAATCGTTGGGTAACGCTCAGGGTTAACAAGAATAACTTGGTACGGGTTAAACAGTTTTTCATCGCCTTGGAACAGAATTTCTAGATCCAATTTGTTTTGGTAAGCCAGCCATGTGCCGCGATCCGTCATGGTGTAGCCTTGCATTTCAGACGCCATGTTTAGAGTTGGGCCCATACCTTGACCTACGCTACGGTAGCCACCAAAGTTCGGTTCGATTTTAGTTTGAGCCCAGAAGCCCATTTCTTTTTTGTGTGTACCAGAATCATCGCCGCGAGAGATGAACGTTGCGTTTTTGTTTGCGATCTCTTTGAATACATCTAACACGCCTTCGTCATTTTTGATTGTTGCTGGGTCAGCTTTCGGGCCTACAATCACAAAGTCGTTGTACATTAGCTTGCGAGGTAAAACGCCGTAGCCTTTCTCAACAAATGCGCCTTCAGCTTTTGGTGCATGTGTCATCACCAAATCTACGTCACCGTTTTCGCCCATTTTTAAGGCTTTACCCGTACCTGCAGCAATAACATCGACTTTGTAGCCCGTGTCTTTTTCAAATTGTGGAAGCAGGTAATCAAGTAAACCTGAATGGTAAGTACTGGTTGTGGTTGCAAGGCGAACGTGTTCTCCGTCTTGAGCAGAAAACGCAGAGTAACTTACAAGCGTGATTGACGTTGCAGCCAGAGTTAGCGCAATTTTTTTCATTTTTATGTGTTCCTTTCCAATGATTCTTTGGAATCTCTCCAGGTTTTAGGGAGAAGCCTTTTTGGACGATAGCGATTAGCGTAATACGCAAGTTGTCTTAGGGTGTTGGAATAAGCAAACATCAACATCCTGAGATCACTTAAATGCGCTCCGTATCCACCTTATAGCAAACAAGATGCCAACCTTTTACAAGCTTAAAGTGCTTGGTTTATGCACTAAATCATGGGGTTATTTGCATAAAAGTTTGCGTTGGTACAAAATGTCGCACTTTTTGTAGGGTATCTCTGTTTAAACTTGGTACACTCTGTCCCATCGAAATCCATCTGGGGTAAATATGTCTACTCAATCCCATCTTAGTACAAACCAACAATATAGCGCCTTTTCCGTACTGGTCGTCGATGATGAATTAGGCATGCAAGCCATCTTGAAAAAGGCATTGGGTAAGCTTTTTTCACATGTCGATACAGCTGGTAGCATCGAAGAAGCAGAACAACTGCGTAATTCTCGACATTATGATCTGATCTTACTGGATATTAATCTGCCAGGGCGTTCTGGAATTGAGTGGGAAGAAGCGTTTGAAGATGATGACAAACGTGCCGATGTGATTTTTATGACGGGTTATGCGGATTTAGAAATTGCCATTCGAGCGCTACAGCTCGGTGCTTCCGACTTTATCCTCAAACCATTCAACCTTGAGCAGATGTTAAAAGCGGTCAGTCGCTGTATGGATCGCCGTTTGAACGAACGCATGCAGTACGCCATGACACGCGATTACCAACGTCACAATACCTCAGAGATCATCGGCGGCTCAGAAAAAACGCGCCTGCTTAAGCAACTTATTAACCAATTTGCACCATCACGCGCTTCTGTTTTGGTGGAAGGTGAGTCGGGTACGGGTAAAGAGCTAGTTGCACGAGGTATCCACCAGGCGAGTGGGAGAACGGGCCCGTTTGTGCCAATCAACTGCGGCGCGATTGCACCTGAGCTTTTAGAGAGTGAGTTGTTTGGTCATACATCGGGCGCGTTTACCGGTGCAAAAAAATCGCGTGAAGGTTTGTTCCGTGTTGCTAACGGTGGCACCTTATTTCTTGACGAAATCGGGGAGATGCCACTTGCAATGCAGGCATCACTATTACGTGTGTTAGAGCAGCGTACGATTCGCCCTGTCGGTTCAGAAAGAGAGATCAGTATTGATGTCCGTATCGTAGCGGCAACCAACCGAAACCTGCAAGAAGAGGTCAATCAAGGTAATTTCCGCAGTGACCTCTATTACCGTTTAAACGTTCTGAAAATTGAAGTGTGTCCGCTGCGAGAGCGCAAAACCGACTTATTTGAGTTGGTGCCATTTTTCAGCAATATGCTGACGCGCGAGCTCGGTATGCCTGCGCCCAAATGGGCTCACGAGGATATGGAAGCCATGAGTGAGTACGATTGGCCGGGAAACATTCGTGAGCTGAAAAACTTGATTGAGCGTTGTATCTTGCTTGGCAAACCACCTGCACACTATTGGCGAGAGCTGAATGGCGGGCATTCACTGCCTAATGTATCGATTACTGTTTCTCACTCTGCTGAGTTACCAACCTTTAGAGAAGGCAAAGAATTTACTGGCGAAGGCTATCCAAACAGCTGGACGTTAAAAGAAGTCGAGAAGGCACATATTAAACAAGTCGTTAACTTGCATGAAGGTAATAAGTCTGCTGCTGCTCGTGACTTGGGCGTAGCTCGCAAGACCTTAGAACGTAAGTACAAAGAATGGGATTCTGAGGGTGAGGAATATGCCGACTAACGGCCCACAGCACAAAGGATTGTCAAAATGGACGCACCGTTTTAAAACCATGGTGCGTTATCGCTTGTTATTCTTAACCTCTGCGCCGATTTTCCTCACATTGTTAGCTCTGATCGGCATTACCATTTATTGGTCTATTCATTACACGTGGCAAAATGCGCTGCTTGATGTCTCGGAACGTCTTGGTGTTGCAAATAACAGTGTAACGTTGTTACAGCAAAAGCAAGCCAATTACGTGCGGGCGTTTGCCGATTCGTACGATTTCCGTATTCGTATTAATCAAGGAACGCCACAAGGTGACCTGCAAAAGTGGGTCACAGAGCAGAAGAAAAGATATGCTTTAGATTTTCTCTCTTTCCAACGCGTTAATTCCATGGAAAACAAATTCCGCTTTATGGATCTCACCAAGCGCGAATCGTTTTTTGATGTGCTCAATAAAGAAGAACTCGAACGCCTCGATCCTGAACTCGCCAAACGAGCAGAAGTGCCTATTCTTGCTGATGGTGACAGGGAGGTGCGTGGGTTAGTCAGTCGGACCGTGATTCCGGTATACAGCCAAGCGAACGATTTGATCGGCTTTCTTGATGGTGGTTTGCTCCTTAACAACAGCACAGTGCTGGTGGATCAAATCCGCGACCTCATTTACTTAAGTGATAATGACCGCCTTCGCCCTGTGGGTACGTTGACGGTATTTCTCGATGATTTGCGTGTGAGCACCAACGTTCCTCTAGACAGCGATCATAGACTAGGGCGCGCCATAGGCACTCGCGTGAGCGCAGAAGTGTATAACCAAGTACTTTCGAAGGGTGAACAGTGGGTTGACCGAGCATATGTGTATGACGCTTGGTATATTACGGCGTATCAACCGATCAAAGACCAATACGACAACGTCATTGGTATGCTTTATACCGGTTACCTAATGTGGCCATTCGTTAAAGCCTACATGACCAACATTGCCGAAATCAGCTTGATTACGGTTATGTTATTGCTGGTTTCCGGCGTGATGGTATATCGCGGTTCTTATGATCTGTTTCGACCGATCGAACGCATTCACAAAGTGGTGAAGCAGGTCCAACAAGGTAAAGAAAAACGGATTGGTCCGTTAGGATTAGATGCCGATCATGAACTTGCGCAGTTAGCCAGACAGTTTGATGATATGTTAGACGCGCTAGAAGAGCGCAAAATTGAACTGAAAAACTCCGCAGCTCAACTTGAATGCAAAGTTCAAGAGCGTACGGCAAGCCTGAGAGAAAAAACCCAAGATCTTGAACTGCATATTCAATTGCTCAACCAAACCCGCGACAAACTCGTTGTTCATGAAAAACTGGCAGCACTGGGAGAACTCACCGCGGGGATTGCTCACGAAATTAATAACCCAACCGCCGTGATTCTTGGCAACGTAGAATTGATCCATTTTGAATTGGGTGACGATGCAAGTCGAGTACAAGAAGAAATTGATGCGATTCACGCGCAAATTGATCGTATCCGCAATATCACACGCAGTTTATTGCAATACAGTCGCCAAGGCGGTGTTCAAGATGAAATCACTTGGCAACATGTCAATCCTATCATTGATGAAAGCATCACCTTGGTTAAAACTGGCACCAAGAAACGCGACGTCGAGTTTGTGACTGATCTACAAGCACATACGTCAGTTGAGATAAACCGCCATCATTTGCTACAAATCTTAGTTAACCTGCAAATGAACGCCATTCACGCAATGAGCGGTAAAGGAACATTAACAGTAGTCAGTGAAGACTGGATTGAAGAGGGCGAAGTGAAAGGAGCCGCGATTCATGTTATCGATGAGGGCTGCGGTATTAAACCAGAAAACTTGAGTCGAATCTTCTCGCCATTTTACACAACGAAACGAGAAGGCACAGGGTTAGGGCTATCGGTCTCCCAAAGTATTCTCAGCCAAACGGGTGGTGAGTTAAAAGCAGAGTCTGAATGGGGAAAAGGCAGTAAATTCAGTATTTATTTACCTAAAAAAGCCGAACTGATCCTAGAGGTGACGAACATCGCTTAGTCACTTTTTTGAAGTATTAATGGAAAAAGAGCCACTGACGATAGTGGCTCTTTTTTGTATTTGATGAAGCATTTATGTTTACGCTTTTGCTTCTTAGAAACCTTACAATGATTTCACTTGGAGTGAATTAATAAAAACAACACTTGCAGTATGTAGCATGAACAAGTACCGTTGCCCGGTTTTTCTAAATACACCCCAATTGCTAAGGTAAAGGTTTTGATCTCCACAGCGAATATTACTCAACAATTCGGCGCTAAGCCGCTATTCGAAAACATTTCAGTTAAGTTCGGCGAAGGCAATCGCTATGGCTTAATTGGAGCTAACGGTTGTGGTAAATCAACCTTTATGAAGATCCTCAGCGGCGAGCTTGAGCAAACCAGTGGTAACGTAAGCTACGATCCAAACGAGCGCGTTGCAAAACTGAACCAGGACCAGTTCGCTTACGAAGAATTTACTGTAATCGATACCGTTATCATGGGTCATAAAGAGCTATGGGAAGTGAAGAAAGAGCGTGACCGCATCTACTCACTTGCTGAAATGAGCGAAGAAGACGGCATGAAAGTGGCTGACTTAGAAGTTCAGTTTGCTGAAATGGACGGCTACATGGCAGAAGCCAAAGCGGGCGAGCTTCTTCTTGCTGTAGGTATCCCAATGGAGCAACACTTCGGTCTAATGAGTGAAGTAGCACCAGGCTGGAAACTTCGTGTGCTTCTAGCGCAGGTTCTATTCGCAGACCCAGATGTGATGCTTCTTGACGAACCTACCAACAACTTGGACATGGACACAATCCGTTGGTTGGAAGACACGCTAAACGCGCGTAACTGCACAATGATCATCATTTCGCACGACCGTCACTTCCTAAACTCAGTATGTACACACATGGCTGACTTGGACTACGGTGAACTACGTGTTTACCCAGGTAACTACGACGAGTACATGACGGCGGCTTCTCAAGCTCGCGAACGTCTACTAAACGACAACGCTAAGAAGAAAGCACAAATCGCTGAGCTACAAACTTTCGTTGCGCGTTTCTCTGCAAACGCATCGAAAGCAAAACAAGCGACATCTCGTGCTAAGCAAATCGACAAGATCAAATTGGACGAAGTGAAAGCGTCTAGTCGTCAAAACCCATTCATTCGTTTTGAACAGTCTAAAGAGCTGTTCCGTAACGCTCTGATTGTAGAAAACCTGAGCCAAGGTTTTGAAGAGGACTTGTTCTCAGACTTCAATGCAATTTTTGAAGTGGGAGAGCGCGTTGCGATCATCGGTGAAAATGGTGTGGGTAAAACAACACTTCTAAACACGCTTGCTGGTGTACTTGAACCGCGTGCTGGTGAGTTCAAATGGTCTGAAAATGCAAACATCGGTTACTACGCGCAAGACCACGCGCATGACTTTGCAGAAGATATGAATCTAACGGATTGGATGGGTCAATGGCGTCAAGAAGGTGATGACGAGCAAGTCGTTCGTGGTTTCCTTGGTCGTATGCTGTTTGGTCAAGATGACATTAAGAAGTCAGTAAAAGTACTGTCTGGTGGTGAGCAAGGTCGTATGCTGCTTGGTAAGCTAATGATGCACAAGCCAAACATGCTGCTAATGGACGAACCAACCAACCACATGGACATGGAATCAATTGAATCTTTGAACACCGCGCTTGAGCAATACAAAGGCACGTTGTTCTTCGTCTCTCACGACCGTGTATTCGTAGACTCGTTAGCAACGCGTATTATCGAAATCCGCGATGGTAAAATCACAGACTTTAAAGGCACTTACTCTGAGTTCCTAAAATCTCGTGGCGTTGACGCGTAATTACTCGCAAAGCGTTTAAAAAGCAAAAGCCTCGCTATTTAGCGAGGCTTTTTTGATATTTGGCCTTAATCCTTAAACTGACCGGTTATATACGCATAGAGCCCGACCACGCCAAAGGTAATAATCATAGAAAGCATGATACCGCTGGGCGTAAGCAGAAAATTCCACAATTGGTCATTATTCATAGTCCACATCCTCTGTGAATCCGCATTATTGGTTTTAGTTTACACTGAAAAGGTGTTATTGGTTGCCTTTTACATCAAATTCAACCTTGTCGGCTCCTGTAAACACTTGGAAGCGCAAACCTTTCGCACGCGCAATGGTCGTAATACCAAATTGCTTCGCTAGATCTAACCCCATTTGAGTAACGCCAGAGCGAGAAAGCAGAACAGGAATGCCCATTTGAGCCACTTTAATCACCATCTCTGATGTAAGGCGACCAGTTGTGTAGAAAATTTTATCTTCACCTGTTTCTTCTTTGAGCCACATCTCACCTGCAAGTGTATCCACTGCGTTGTGACGGCCGACATCTTCCACAAATGACAACACTTCATTACCTTTGCAAACCGCACAGCCGTGTACTGCGCCCGCTTTTTTGTAGGTGTCGTTGTAATGAGTTAACGCTTCCAGCGCAGAATAAATTTCTGACTGCTTAAGAGAAACTTGAGGCACTTGATAATTTTCAAGCTGCTTCATCACGTTGCCATACATGGTGCCTTGGCCACAACCTGAGGTGACGGTTTTCTTTTTCAGGGCGCCTTCTAAGTGTTCAGTGTTTTCTTTAGTAATCACCGCTGCGGAATGCGTTTCCCAGTCAATAATAACGGATTCAATCGCGGCTGGATCGGACAGGAAGCTTTGGTTTTTTAAATAACCCAGTACTAGTGCTTCTGGACGCGAACCTAGCGTCATGAGCGTGACCACTTCTTTCCAGTTCAGCATGACCGTAAGAGGACGCTCGCAAGCGATTTGCTTCGTGAGCTTTTCGCCGTACTCGTCGTACACATCGACTTCAATGGTTTGCAGGGGATTTTCACTGGTTTTAATAATATTTGGTTTCAGCACAGTCGTGTCCTAGTGATTAAGAGCGTTAGGTTGCTACGCATTTTAGCTTGTTAAGTGGCTAGCAAATCTCATTCCAAAATAGCGGTTCCCACAGAAATTGCGAGGTTTTATGTCAACAATGCATTAAAACTGCGAGTTCGCAGTAATGACACATCAATACATTTGAGTTTCGTCTAGTTTGGTACTTATAGCCTGAGGGAGTATATAGACTAAGTTATATCAGCTTGGCGCGTTTATTGCTTCGAAGACAATAAAAATGGTCGAAAACGGGGGCAAAATCTCTTGTGTGTTTTCAGGCCAAAAATAGAAAGACTGGGTGAGTTATGTCGGATAAGAAAGATTTCGAAAAAAATTACGAAAAGACTGAGGATACATGGCCAATCGGCGTAGAGCTTGTTGAGCATGAGATCAGTACAGGGATTTGGGTGACAACCCAATGGCAGTTGACAGGATTTGCGCTGAATCCGACGGAAGAGACTCCAGATGTTTGTCCGTTGCAATTACATAAAGATGAACGTACAGACTACCGCTTTAACTTAAGCTCTCAGCAACCTAAACTCTTTTTAGTGATGGATAACGTCGAGTCTGGTGAAAAACCAGCGATACAGTTACTGACGGCTTCACAATCTGTTGCGGCGCAATATATGGATGGTGATAACCTTGTACTATCTAACGATATGCCGTTAGCCGTTCAGGCTTGGATGGAAGCCTTTATTGGTCGTCACGGTGAGTTGTTAGAAGTAAGACGCAAGAAACGCAAAGGAGCAGGCAGAGCAAATGGCAACTAGTTTTTTAAGCCGTTGGTCGAAACGTAAACTAGAAGAATCTTCCCAACATGCTGAAGAGATCACGCCGATAGCAGAGACGGAGCAATCCGAAGATAGTGTCACAGCGCTTTCAAACGCTGACGAAAGCTTAGATGCTTTGAACGTCAATGAGGATAGTCAGGCTCCAGACATTACCGCGAGTGTAGAGACTGAAAAAACCGAAGAAATGTCTGTGGCGCAACTGCTGGTTTCTGAAGCTTCAGAAAGTGTTAAGAAAGCCGCGCTGCGCAAAATGTTCTTGTCCGAAGAATTTAACGTGCGTGACGGCCTAGACGATTACGATGATGATTACAGTAACTTAAAGTCACTTTCTCAAGACGTCGCTGAGACGCTGCGTGATTGGGTTAAAGACAAAGTGGAAGACGAACCAGGCGCCGAAACTGCGCAAGGGTCTGAGCTTAACGCTAACGATATCGCATCTGAGGTAGTTGAAGACGCAGAGTCAAACACCGACAAAAGTGGCCAAATTACTCAAGATGAAAGTGAGCTGTATATAAACACAGTATCTAGTGAAAGTGATACTTTTGCTGAAGAATCACAGCCTAACGAGGTGAGACAAAATATACCACACAAAGAATAGGTACATTTTGACTAAACACTCAATGAGCCGGCTGAGACAAAATGTCTCAACCGGTTTTTTTATCCCTACTATTTGTCAGTAAAGTTTATAACCTATTGATTTTTAGTTGATATTTTATTGGCATGACACTTGCTATCTGTTGCTCAATACCAATCTGGTTGAAGTTAGTACGGACGCACTGCGTAGTATTCATCGCCTGTAGACGGCGGAATAAGAATGCTCATTGATAAGTTAATCAGCAGAATCTCCGGCGCTAACTACACTAAGAGATGGAAAAGACTATCCATGTTCATAAATGGAATTGAGCAATGCTGAAACAATTATTAGAACAAGCAACTTCCAATAACGGTAAAGCGAGGCTGTACGCTTTCGAAAATACCGTAGAGTTGACCAATCTTATTCCACCAACCGTAAGCTATGAAAGCGGCGGTAACACTTTGATTGTGGGCCCAACGGCAATCATCGAAAGTGCGGCAGTACAATTGTCGCAAATGAACAGCCTAACGCTGCTTTCTACCGATGGCGAAAAGGGCACAAATCCCGAGCTTTATTACGCCAATTCGGTTCAGGTTTCAGGGTTCTTAGGTACGTTTGAAGTTCTGATTGAAAATCATGGTTCGACCAACAATCTTGCCAAGGTCGCGATCAATAGCGATTGTTTCGATATCGTACTCGATCTTTGCCTTAACAGCTGCATGTCGGAAGAAGTCCCAGTACCGGGCTACTACCCAGTAGGTCGTGGCTATCCGAAACTGGCTGAAGCGTTGGAAGAGATTCCAACCTTAATGGGGACGTTCGATAAACCGAAATTCTTCCGTTTAGATACCGATTTATGTGCACACAGCTCTCGTGGCGTAAAAGGTTGCGAACGGTGTGTGGATGCTTGTCCGGCAGGGGCACTATCGAGTGAAGGCAGCGACAGAACGGGCCATCGCATCGAGATCAATCCATACCTATGTCAAGGCGTGGGTACTTGTGCTACAGCGTGTCCGACAGAAGCGATTCATTACGCACTGCCAAACCCTGAAGATACGCAAAAGTTTATTGAACGTACGCTAGCTAACTATGAGCAAGCGGGTGGTTTAGATCCTATCGTATTGATTTGTAGTTCTCGCCACGAGAGCTACAACGTGATGGCACTAAAAGCACTGCCAGATAATGTGATTCCAATTGTGGTGGAAGAACTGCCTTCGGTTGGTATTGATACTTGGTTCGCCGCGCTTGTGAATGGTGCTACTCAGGTGCTGTTTGCGGCTTCACGTTTTATGCCTCAAACCATTATTCGTGTGCTTAATAGCGAAGTAGGTATTGCTCAAGAGCTGCTCGGTCAGCTTGGTATCGCCAAAGAAACCATCGACATTCTGTATCTAGAGTCACTACGTGAAGGTGCTCCGACACTTTGTACCGAGTCTTTTGATTTGGCATTAGGTGATTTGCAAGGTAACAAACGTCAGCGTCTATTTACGGCGCTTGATGCGATGTCGTCTTCTCGTATTCCAGTTGAGAATATTGTTGAACTGCCAGCAAACGCACCTTACGGCACTGTTTCTTGTGAGAGCAAAGATTGTACGTTGTGTATGAGCTGTGTGGCAGTTTGTCCTACACGTGCACTTCATACCGATGGTCAATCTCCGTCGCTTAAATTCGTCGAGCAAGACTGCATTCAATGTGGGCTGTGCGAGAAAGCGTGTCCAGAGAAAGTGCTGACGCTTACTCCTCGTATGAACTGGGTGAAAGAAGAACGCCAGAAAGCGGTTGTGATTCATGCAGAAAAGGCAGCCGAGTGCATTCGTTGTCACAAGCCCTTTGCTCCGCAATCGATGATCGACATGCTACAAAACAAGTTACGCGGTCACTCTCATTTCTCTGATGAAGCGGCGATCAATCGTATCGCGATGTGTGAAGACTGCCGTGTGATCGACATGTTTGAGTCGATGGCAGAAGACCCAATGAAACAATTGAAATACTAGGAGCTCGCAGTGGACACACAACAAGAACAAACACTGAGAACAGACATTTATCTCGTTCTATCTGCACTGTTTCGTAGTGCGCCTAGTGATGAAATGCTGGCGTTCCTGAAATCGCTAGAAATTGAGCCGTCTGAGAGCGCGATGCAAAAAGCTTGGCTCGCACTGCAACAAGCCGCGAACGAAGCGCAGCGAGAAGCGTTAGAAGAAGAATATCAAGATCTGTTTATTGGCATTGGACGTGGTGAAGTTGTGCCATTCGGATCTTGGCATCGCACTGGCTCGATGATGGAAAAACCGTTAGCGGAAATTCGTCGCGATTTGGATCTTTTAGGCATCGAACGAGAAGAGAACGTGAAAGAGCCTGAAGACCATATTTCTGCACTGTGCGAAGTGATGGCAATGCTGACAGGTGAAGAGGAAGAACTTCAACAAGCGGTGTTTAACAAACACATCGCCCCTTGGTTCCAATCTTTTACGCGCCAACTAGAGAGCGCAGAAAGCGTGAACTTCTACAAGCCAGCTGCACAGCTTTGCGATGCGTTTTTAACGTTAGAGCAAGTGCGCTTTAGCGTGAACACCAAAAGCAGTAAGAACAAATTAAAAATTGATGTGAAAAACGTCACTGATTACGAGTAATCGAGCAGTACTTGGTCATATCGATAGAGAGGCATGAGTCTCCAAAGATCTACCGTAAGGTAAGGAAGCAATGATGAAAGATAATAAAGAAATAAACACAAGCCGTAGGGATCTCCTAAAAGGCTTCACAACCGCTGCCGTTGCCGGTGCTGTTGTTGCGGGAACCACGAAAGTGGCCGTTGCTTCAGAAACGGTTGAGCCTTCTGAAAACGATGTGAAGAAGAAAGGGTATCGTGAAACTCAACACATTCGCGATTACTACGACACACTTTAGGAGATAACGGATGAAACTTGTCAAACGCTCCGACAGTGTGAGCAAAGAAACGAACCAGCTTGGCGTATCTCGTCGTGCATTCATGAAAAACACTTCGCTTGCCGCTGGTGGCGCAGTGGTTGGTGCTAGTCTATTCGCACCGGGAATGATGAAAAAAGCGCAAGCAAAATCAGTCGATCCAGAAGCGAAAACAGAAGTAAAACGTACTATCTGTTCTCACTGTTCAGTGGGTTGTGGTATTTACGCAGAAGTTCAAAATGGTGTTTGGACGGGTCAAGAGCCTGCATTCGACCACCCATTTAACGCCGGTGGTCACTGTGCAAAAGGCGCAGCACTGCGTGAACATGGTCACGGTGAGCGCCGTCTTAAATACCCAATGAAGCTTGAAAACGGTAAGTGGAAAAAGCTTTCTTGGGATCAAGCGATCGAAGAAATCGGTAACAAGGTGATGGGCATCCGCAAAGAGTCTGGGCCTGATTCGGTTTACTTCTTGGGAAGCGCAAAGCACAGCAACGAACAAGCGTATTTGTTCCGCAAAATGGCATCACTTTGGGGTACGAACAACGTTGACCACCAAGCGCGTATTTGTCACTCAACAACCGTGGCGGGTGTAGCGAACACTTGGGGTTACGGTGCGATGACCAACTCTTTCAATGACATGCACAACTGTAAGTCGATGCTGTTCATTGGTTCAAACCCAGCTGAAGCACATCCAGTAGCGATGCAGCACATTCTGATCGCGAAAGAGAAGAACAACTGTAAGATCGTCGTAGCGGATCCGCGTCGTACACGTACGGCAGCAAAATCGGATCACTATGTCTCACTTCGTCCTGGTTCTGACGTAGCATTTATTTGGGGTGTGTTGTGGCACATCTTCGAAAACCAATGGGAAGATAAAGAGTTCATCCGTCAACGTGTATTCGGTATGGATGAAATCCGTGCTGAAGTGGAGAAATGGACGCCAGCAGAAGTTGAGCGCGTAACAGGCGTAAGCGAAGAAGACGTTTACCAAACAGCAAAACTGCTTTCTGAAAATCGCCCAGGCTGCATTGTTTGGTGTATGGGTGGTACTCAGCATACTACTGGTAACAACAACACACGTGCTTACTGTGTGCTTGAGCTAGCGCTTGGTAACATTGGTAAATCAGGCGGCGGCGCAAACATCTTCCGTGGTCACGATAACGTACAAGGCGCAACCGACCTTGGCGTACTTTCTGACACGCTACCTGGCTACTACGGCCTTTCTGAAGGCGCTTGGCGTCATTGGTCAAAAGTGTGGGAAATCGATTACGAATGGATCAAAGGTCGTTTCGATGACAATGCTTACAGCGGTCAGAAACCAATGCACAGTGCAGGTATCCCAGTATCTCGTTGGGTAGATGGTGTACTGGAAAACAAAGACAACATTCGTCAACGCGAAAACATCCGTGCAATGTTCTACTGGGGACACGCAGTGAACTCTCAAACACGTGGTGTTGAGATGAAAAAAGCGATGCAGAAGTTGGACATGATGGTGATTGTGGACCCTTACCCAACGGTTGCTGCGGTAATGAACGACCGTACCGACGGCGTTTACCTGCTTCCTGCAACAACACAGTTTGAAACACACGGCAGTGTTACCGCTTCTAACCGCTCTCTACAATGGCGTGATCAGGTGATTGAACCTTTGTTTGAATCAAAACCAGACCACGAAATCATGTACCTGCTTTCGAAGAAACTGGGCTATTCCGATCTTCTGTTCAAAAACATCCGTGTTGAAAACAACCAGCCGGTGATTGAAGACCTGACGCGTGAATTCAACAAAGGCATGTGGACGATTGGTTACACAGGCCAAAGCCCAGAGCGTTTGAAAGCGCACCAACAAAACTGGCATACGTTCCACAAAACCACATTGGAAGCGGAAGGTGGCCCTGTCAACGGTGAAACCTACGGTCTACCTTGGCCATGTTGGGGTACACCGGAAATGAAACACCCAGGCACGCACATTCTGTACGATACGTCTAAGACGGTTGCAGAAGGTGGCGGTAACTTCCGTACGCGCTTTGGTGTGGAATTTGAAGGCAAGAGCCTACTTGCTGAAGACAGCTATTCGAAGGGCTGTGAAATCAAAGACGGTTACCCAGAGTTCACTGACAAGTTGTTGAAACAACTTGGTTGGTGGGACGATCTAACTGCTGAAGAGAAAGTGGCAGCAGAGGGTAAAAACTGGAAAACAGATCTGTCTGGCGGTATTCAGCGTGTCGCGATCAAGCACGGTTGTATTCCATTTGGTAACGCGAAAGCGCGTGCGATTGTTTGGACGTTCCCAGACCGTGTGCCACTGCATCGTGAACCACTTTACACACCACGTCGTGACCTTGTAACGGATTACCCAACTTGGGAAGACAAAGATGCAATCTTCCGTGTACCTACGTTGTATAAATCCATTCAAGAGCAGGACAAATCGGGCGAGTACCCAATCGTTCTGACTTCTGGCCGTCTGGTTGAATACGAAGGTGGTGGTGAAGAGACGCGTTCAAACCCTTGGCTTGCCGAGCTTCAACAAGAAATGTTTGTTGAAGTGAACCCGAAAGACGCGAACGATCTTGGCTTTAGAGATGGTGATGATGTTTGGGTTGAAGGTGCAGAGAAGGGAAGAATCAAGGTGAAAGCGATGGTAACACGTCGTGTGAAACCTGGCTTGGCGTTCATTCCGTTCCACTTTGGCGGTAAGTTCGAAGGTGGAGACCTACGTCCTAAATACCCAGAAGGTACACAGCCTTACGTTGTTGGCGAATCGGCTAACACGGCTACCACTTACGGTTACGACCCGGTTACCTTGATGCAGGAAACCAAAGTAACCCTATGTAACATTCGTAAAGCGTAAGGAGTCTGACAATGGCACGAATGAAATTTCTATGTGACACCAAACGCTGTATCGAGTGTAACGGCTGTGTTACTGCATGTAAGAACGAAAACGACGATGCGCTTGAATGGGGAATTCAACGTCGCCGCGTGGTAACACTAAACGACGGTGAAGCTGGTGAAAACTCTATCTCTGTTGCTTGTATGCACTGTACCGATGCGCCTTGTATGGCAGTTTGTCCAGCTGATTGTTTCGAACATACCGAAGACGGCATCGTTCTTCACAATAAAGATCTGTGTATCGGTTGTGGTTACTGTTTGTTTGCTTGTCCGTTTGGCGCGCCTCAGTTCCCTAAACAAGAGGCATTTGGTGAACGTGGCAAAATGGATAAATGTACTTTCTGCGCGGGCGGCCCAGAAACAGAGCCTGGCTCTGAGGAAGAACGTCAAAAATACGGTGCGAACCGTATCGCAGAAGGCAAGTTACCGATGTGTGCATCGCTTTGTTCAACCAAAGCGCTGCTTGCGGGTGACGCAGAGAAAGTCTCTGACATTTTCCGTCAACGTGTGGTAGAACGCGGCGCGAAAAACGCAGGTTGGACAGACGGAAACGATCTTTCTTACGATGCGACGAAAAGCTAAGTAAGGAGAGGCACATGTTAAACACGCTTAAACGTGCATCTCTAGCAATGCTGTCAATGATGACGGCATTGCTGCTGACTTTTGCAATGCCTGCTTCAGCAGAGGAACAATCTTCTAAAGTTATTCAACAGGAGATCACGCAACTCGCCGGGGCAGACTATTGGCGCGAAGTCAGAGAGGGGCAAGAAGGCTACACCACGTCTCAATCGCCAGAACATGGCGTATTGATCAGTAAACCCGGTGAGACTTGGTACATTCTAAAAGAGAAATGGATGTCTCCTGCTGGTGCTGTCGCGATTTTCGGCAGTATCGCGATGGTTATCATGGCTTACGTATTTGTTGGCCCTTTGATGCTAAGTAAGCCTCGTACAGGCAAAAAGATGAAGCGTTGGTCTCGTTTAGACCGCGCGCTTCACTGGAGTATGGCGTTTACATTCTTAACGTTGGCATTCAGTGGTTTGATGCTGGTTTACGGTAAGCACTTCTTAAAACCGTACGTTCCTACTGAGTTCTGGGGCTTTATCGTCATGTTGGCGAAGCAGTACCACAATTACATGGGACCATTGTTCTTCATTTTACTGATGCTCGTGCTCTTTAAATGGTGGCGCAAGTCGATTCCAAACATGACAGATGTTCGTTGGTTTATGAAAATGGGCGGCATGGTTGGTAAACACAAAGGCACACATCCGTCAGCTGGTTTCTCAAACGGTGGTGAGAAGGCAATCTATTGGTTGTTAATCTTCTTTGGTGCTATCGCGGCAGTGAGTGGCTTAGTTCTGGACTTTCCTATCTTTGGCCAAACTCGCCGTGACATGGAGCTTTCTAACTTAGTTCATGCGATTTCGGCGCTGATTCTAATCTGTGGCTTTATCTTCCACATCTATATTGGTCTATTCGGTATGGAAGGTGCGCTAGAAGGCATGGTGACAGGTGAAGTTGATGAAACATGGGCGAAAGAGCATCACGATCTTTGGTATGAGGAAGTGAAGTCCAAAGAAGCGATGGGTGAAACAGATACGGCACAAACGGAAGTAAAAGGAGCGAAAGCGAATGAACAAACCTCATAACGGGATTTGGGTTGCGTACATCCTGAGCTGTCTGACCCCGTTTACGTTTCTGATCTCAGGCGTTATCGCAATTATCTATGCGGGTTACCGATTAGATAAGGGAGAAGACAGCGACGTAGTGATTTCTCATTACTACGGTTTAATTCGCACCTTCTTTCTCTACCTGACGTTTTTTGTTGTGTTGATCGTCACCGTCGCGACTTCTAACGGTGTACTCGTTGGCGTGAGTGATTATTGGTTGCATAGTACTTTGCTTGAAACCATCGCTTACTTTATTCCTTGGGTAGGGATGGTGTTTGCTGCATTAGCCATCTTGGTGTGGTTTATGCGAATGTTTCAAGGGATGCAGCAACTGCTCAATAACCAACCACACAGACCATCGACAGGTCCAAACCTTTAATCAGTATTCTTTAAGCAAAACCGCCGTAATAGGCGGTTTTTTTGTTGCTGTTTTGTCTCAAATATGAAGCGTTGAGTCGCAGTGGTGATACTTGATGCAACTTATTGAGTGAATTTACGTAACTGGGCAGAAAATCATAGTTAAGTAAGAAACATGTAAAAAAATCGCGTCACGATGAGACATTAGTCTCACTCACGCTATTGTTCATTTACTCAGGATTCATCGTCCCGTTAAAGTACGCTGCGCTCAGAAATTCAAAGAGTTGCATACGTGAAAATTGCCATCAATACATTCAGTCTACGCATACAGAGGAATCTCTATCGGAGGATGTTTGATTAAGGCATCTTGCTCTCACAAATAAAAAGAGCGAAACGAGCATTAAATGATGCGGCAAGGTAAGAAAAGGACAAACACGTTACGGCTATGATCCCTCAATTCGTCATTCCTATCACGAATCGCTTTGGCGAAAGTTATCACTTCTCTGGTCAGTTACTTACTAGCGGCGAACCTAAAACATTCGTGACCAAACAAGAGGCAATAGAGTTTCTTGAGAGCTTTGGTGAGCTTGACCTTCGCTCTGTCGAGGACTTGTTCTATACGATTGGTCAATTCAAGCCAAACATACCTGACGGTGAGCTTACTTCCCAACACTATAATTCAACGTTTGCCAATGCTTTGGTGAACGGTGACTTGCATGTCGCTCGAATTGTACCTACCGGCGAAAACTACGCACTCTCGTCAGCGGTTACGCCTCCACCGACTCAAAATACCGTCAATGCAAAACCATCGAAGGGAAAGGGGAAGTCGAATAAAAAGAGTGGCAGAAGTGCCGCATCCGACAAGCCTCAGCAACAAAGCAGCGAAAAACATGAGAAAGCCTGTGATCCTGTATCACTTGTGACGGGTGAAGAAATTCTCGAACTCTATGATATCGAGCTACAACAAGGTACTACTTGGCAGCGTACTTACCGCTCTTCGCAGTCGGATGTAAATCATGGAATGGGCTTTGGTTGGCGACATGCATTTCAGTTTGAATTACGCGAAAAGACGAACGAGAAAGACAATGTTATCGCTTGGGAGTTTGTTGACGATAAGGCCGATATCACAGAATTTGAGCCAGTAGATATTGGAGCAACAAGTTATCAAATATACGCTGGTGCGAGCTGTTATTTCCTGAGCTCAACAACTCGGATTGTAACGCTCGCTAATGGGCATCAATATCGGTTTGAGCAAAAAGATGATCGCTGGCTTGTTAAACAAGTTAGAAATGGCACGTTTTCAACGTTTCAATTGCAGTATTCTCGAAACCATCGATTGATCGAGATCGCATATAACAAGCGTCCGGTTCTTGAATGTCAATATGATAAGCAAGGACGGCTTGTAGAACTGCTTAATGCAAAGTCCCAAAAAGTTCTGGCAACTTATACCTATGATGAGCACGATGATTTGGTCAGTGCAACTAATCATTTAGGCTTAAAGGAACAGTATCAATACCGCGGCCATTTAATTGTTAAGCGTGTACGACCAACTGGCTTTACTCATTATTTTGAATGGGATGGCGAAGGTGCTAACGCGAAATGCATCAGGAACGTTGGGGACGCAGGAATTTATGACTATCGCTTCCATTATCAGGGAAATCATTCTTCTTATTCTGACTCGTTAGATCATCAATGGTCTTTCTTGCATGACGAGCAGGGTAACTTACTCGAGAAAATAAGCCCCACAGGTAAAACTTGGCGATGGCAATATGATGAATTAGGACGAAAAGCACAAGCTATCTATCCTGATCAGTCAACGGTCAATTATCAATATAATCAGCATGGTCAATTAGTCTCTAAGTTTCATTCCTCTGGAAAAGAAATTCAATATGGTTATGACGGCTTAGGTAAGTTAGTTAAAACGGTTTCACCTGATGGGGATATCGAGAAGGCTTACTACAATAGCCTCGGTCAAAGAGTTTGGGATACCGATCAGTTCGGCTGTGTCACGGAATATGATTACGATAAACACGGTCAAGTCGTCAAAAAAGAGTCTGAAGATGGTAAGAAAAGTCAATGGTGGTGGGATGAACAACAAAGACTTATCGCGAATGAAATAGACGGTACATTACTTCGTTACAGCTACAACGAAGAAGATCTGGTGAATGGCGTTGCTTATCCCGATGGGTGTATTGCTCAACTCGCTTATGATCAATTTGGCAGGCGTACATCAGTTCGTTATTTTAACGACGAAGACAAAGTCGGTTATAGCGAAGAATATTCTTACGATGAGCACAGCCGTGTTGCTCAGATTCGAACGCCAGCAGGCATTACCTCATATCAATGGGGAGCACTCGCGCAACAAGAAGCAGTCATCTTTCCCGATGGCAGCCATATTTCTTACGAATACGATCAACAACGTAACCTGACTAAATTAGTTCGGAGTGACGGCTTAGAGTTCGAATTCCTGTATGACGATGAAGGCCAGCTGTCAGGAACTGTCGGGTTTGATAATCTACAAAGCCAATTTGATTATGACGATATGGGGCGGATCCATCGTAAGCAAGTCGCCGATAGGACGGTGCTGTATCGCTATGACGCTGCGGGTTATCTCAAGCACGTCAAAGCAGGAAATGGTAGCAGTATTGTAGAGAACCACTTCAATTATACGCTTGGTGGGCGACTTACTTTCGCATCCAATCGCCATCAAACATTGCAATACCAATACTCTTCATTCGGGCATTTAACAAAGCGCATTCAAGGTCAGTTTGAGATAGCGCAGGAGTTTAACAGAGTTGGCCAACGCGTATCTCAGGTACTGCCAGATAATACGGAGCTGAACTTCTCTTACGATCGATATGGGCGTTTTTCAGCGATTCGGTTTGGAAACCTAGATTTACCTCAAATCAAATTTCATTACGATGAAATGGGACGAGTTTCCCAAATTGAAACGGCACATTTTAATGAGCGCATCATTTATGATGGTGTTGGTCGTTTGGTCGAACAACATTGGCCTGATAGAGAGAAAAAGTACGTTTACAATGCGCAAAACCGTATTTCATCAATCATTGATAATACGGCAGGAGCAACACACTATCAGTACGATGCCTTAGGGCAACTGAAACGAGTCAATGCTTCCGGAGAAGTGACTAAGTTTGAATACGATAGTTTTGGCAATCCTACTTTGCCATCTTCAGAGGTATTCGCTGATCGTATTGAAGTGCACGATAATGTCCGGTTCAAATATGACGCGCAAGGAAATCAGACAAAACGTGAGGGGCAAGGACACGTTCAGACTCGCGTATTTGATGCGTTAAATCAGCTCATTGAAGTTCACACCGACGATGGCATCAGTCAATATGAATATGATGCTCTAGGGCGCAGAACGAAGAAAATTACACAACAAGGCGTTACAGAGTTCTTGTGGGAAGGTGAACGTTTAATTGGTGAACGCTCTTCAGGTGCTTTCCGCTGGTACCTATATCAACCCGAAACCTACACGCCAGTGGCACTGCTAGAAAATGACGTTATTTATTGGTACCAGTGCGATCAAGTTGGTAAGCCAGAGCGACTAATCGATTGCGAACGGAATGTTGTATGGAGTGCAAGTTACGATGTTCACGGCTTTGCTCATGTACATATTGAAAAAGTAGTAAATCCATTACGTTTTCAAGGGCAGTATTTCGATCAAGAAACCAACTTACATTACAACCTCGCTCGGTATTACGACCCTAAGCTAGGACGTTTCATCCAACAAGATCCGATATCTATTGCTGGTGGTATTAATCATTACCAATATGCAGTCAACCCAATTCAATGGATTGACCCAACAGGTTTCCTATGTGAAGAAGGGCTAAAACGCTTGGGTCAAATGTTGGCAGAGTATCAGGCGCAAAGCGATGTCCCCCAAGAGGTTTGCGATCAGATTTTAGAGGCAGCAAAAGAATCATCCGTCGGAGAAGATGGCGTTCGCTCGCAAGTCAAAATCCGAAAACCCAATGGTAAAAATCATATTCGATATGAATACGATTTAGACCATATTGATTGCGAAAGAAACGAGATTACTTTTTATCGTCATATCAATCATTCAGATGGCAGCCGACACGAAGTGCAGTATGTTGTTGGGATTGAGGAGTTTGTCAATGCGCATGTTTTTGACTCAGAGAAAGTTGGCGGGGAAGAAGGTTGCACGATCTTTACTGAAGATCTTGTGCTAAATAAAGCAGAGTATAAAGAAAACTCTGAACTCAATACGAGTGATTATGAGCTAACAGAAAGAAACAAAGCAAAAATTGATGAATGCTTGAAAGAGCGTCAAGAGGCAATGGACGCTCGATCTGGCGAAGAGGGATATAACGCTCAAATTGGTAATATTAACCAACAGTCTGCAAAAGTAGGTGAGTTGGCCGCGGATGACTTTGTCCGGAGTAAACGTCCTAATGCTAAGCTGCTTCATCCTAAAGATATTGGAACCTCAATTTCGAAGCCGGGCGACTTTGATATGGTTTACGAGGTGGAAGAGCCACCACCAGGTGAAATTATCATTGTTGAGGCCAAAGGAGGGAGCAGCCCGCTGGGCAGCCGCAAGATTGGAAATATGGCATATCAGCAAGGGACAACGGAATACACTGCAGAAATCACCAACCTAATGTCTGAAAAAAAGGAAGGGACGACTGAAAAAATAACAGCAAGAAAAATTCAACATGCAGCTTCGTTCGGTATACCTATTCGATATATACATACTCAAGCAAACATCCCTGAAGGTGGGAATGTCTCAGATGTAAAAGTAGAAGTGGCAGAATTTAAAATTGATTCCAAAGGACTAAGTTAAAATGCAAAGTAAAGTTGTAGAACGCAAAGCAAACCCTGAGTTGAGTGAAAGTGGAGTTTCTTCTGAGAAAGAATTTATCAATAAGATACTAGATCAGCGAAAAGAGGGTCTTAAAATCAGGCGGGAAAACCTGGTCAGTCTTGGTGATTTCGCCATTGATCAGGTTCGCTGGTATACCTGGTTTCAAACCTCGCATGAAGACGAACAAATTTGTACATTACGTCTTTACGAAACTTCTCTAATGGGCGCTTGTTATCATCGACTTGCTATGAATCCCAATGATGAATTAACTATCAAGATTCTCGACTATCCTGAAGTAAAGTGGGACGGGGAAGGCATTTTAAAAACGGGGTGCATAAATCCTAATAGATGGATTGATATGTATTTCATATCGACAATTGTGCGTGACAGGCCAAGTATGGACGTATTGGCGAACTTTCCAATTTCTTTGATGAGGCAGAGCTCTACCAAAGCGGGTGAGCTGTCTTATATGCTAGTAGACGTAATTCAGTCGTTTCACAACCGCGCACCGGATTATCCTGATAAGTTGGTTGCAGCAATGGACGCAGCGGTAGCTCAAGGAGATAACTGGGCGTTGGAAATTGCGATGGGGATCCTAGAAACCTTCGCAGCGCTCACTACTAATATTGGTTATGATTTTGAGGAAGTGCTCGTTAAAAACCTACAGTTTCAAGAGAAATATCATCTTAGAGAATTGGGACCAGATAGAGTAGGGATCCGCACGTTCATTAATTTCCCTCTGCTTGGTATGGCATGTATGTGGTATGACAAAGGTAACCGTTTATCTGTTGAAACTGGTTGGCTCCCCCCCTATCTCGTTGAAGGACGTTGGCTAGAAGAAGTAAAAGCCGGGAAGATCACTCGATAAACTCCTTTAGTTAGCAATTCCGTATATAAGCCACCTCTCATGGGGTGGCCTTTACGTTTATCGTATAAAGTTTGCTGTTTGTTGAGCTATATGGTGCGCATCATGTTGGTGCACTAAAACCATATTGGTGCACTTATTAGCGTGTTAAGCGCCATTTTAAGAATGCCTAATTTTATTAAAGTTCATAAAAAACAATAAATTAAATCGTAAGTGTTAGAAATGTAAATTATGGAATGAGAATTGCTCTGATAGACGCTCTATAAATTAAGTTCACCAAATTGGTGATGAGCCTAACTTTGATGCACAGGATAAGTGCGCTACAGATCAACGGAGACAATCATAATGAGTGTAACTGCCAATCAGGTACACGGCGCTGTACAAACTCTCACGCAAAGTTCCGACACACTTTTCTTACTACTTGGCGCAATCATGGTTTTTTTGATGCATGCTGGTTTTGCTTTTCTTGAAGTAGGAACCGTGCGCCAAAAGAACCAAGTTAATGCTTTAGTTAAAATCTTGGCCGATTTCGGTATTTCCGCCATTGCGTATTTTTTCATTGGATACTGGGTCGCTTATGGCGGCACCTTCTTTGCTGATGCAGAGACGTTATCTCAAGGCAATGGTTACGAGTTGGTGAAGTTCTTTTTCTTGCTGACCTTCGCTGCAGCGATTCCTGCTATTGTTTCTGGTGGTATCGCAGAGCGAGCTCGTTTTTATCCGATTCTAATCGCAACATTTTTCACTGTCGGCATCGTATACCCGTTATTTGAGGGAATGATCTGGAACGGAAACTTTGGTGTTCAAGGTTGGTTTGAAAATACCTTTGGTTATGGCTTCCACGATTTTGCAGGTTCAGTCGTTGTGCATGGTGTTGGCGGCTGGATAGCGCTTGTTGCCGTCGTGTTTTTGGGCATGAGAAAAGGCAGAGTTCGAGCAGGAAAGCACACCAACTTTGCACCTTCGAATATTCCGTTTTTGGCTTTGGGAGCTTGGGTCTTATGTGTGGGGTGGTTTGGCTTCAACGTCATGTCAGCTCAAACTGTGTCAGGCATAAGTGGCTTGGTGGCTATGAACTCATTGATGGCAATGGTCGGGGGCATTGTCGCGTCACTGTTGGCTGGTAAGAATGACCCTGGCTTTATTCATAACGGCCCACTAGCTGGCTTGGTTGCTGTATGTGCGGGCTCAGACTTAATGCATCCTATCGGTGCTTTAGTGACAGGTGCGATTGCTGGCGTGCTATTTGTTTATCTTTTTACCCACCTACAAAACAAAACCAAGATTGATGATGTGCTAGGTGTCTGGCCTTTACACGGTGTATGTGGCGCTTGGGGTGGTATTGCCGCTGGGATTTTTGGTCAAAGCGCATTGGGTGGGCTAGGTGGCGTGAGTATTATCGTTCAGCTTCTAGGAACGCTTTTGGGCCTTTCCATCGCAGTGCTTGGTGCACTTGTAGTCTACGGTGCGATCAATGCCAGTATGGGACTGAGGCTTTCAGAAGAAGACGAATTCAATGGCGCTGACCTAGCCATTCATAAAATATCTTCGACCAACGAGGATTGAGGCCAATATGGGAGCGGCATAAAGCCGCTCTGTTAGCAATTGCCTTTCTTGGCTTGGCCAGGAGGACAGAAATTACCATTACCTCGATGGTCATCATCATTGGTGCTGACTCTTACCTTTACATCATCGACTTCGCCTTCAACATTGGTAAGTTGACAGCCTGCCAAAGTCATAAGCAATATAAACGCTAGAGATACTTGTCTCATTGCTGTTCCTCTTAAATTGTAATTCTAATAGTGACCATTACGACTATGGTCTAATCCATATTACTACTGTTGCTATTCTTTCAGTGTTAAGCTAATGAAAAAACAGCAAGGATGAGTTATGAATTTCCCTTATAGAAATATTGTAGTACTTACTGGTGCAGGTATCTCGGCCGAATCTGGTATTCAAACATTTCGTGCGCAAGATGGCCTATGGGAGAATCACCGTATCGAAGATGTAGCAACGCCTGAAGGGTTTGCTCGCGATCCGGACCTTGTTCAAGACTTTTACAACCAACGCCGCAAGAAACTTCAAGATAATGCGATAAAGCCTAATGCAGCGCATGAAGCATTGGGTCGTTTAGAGGCTGAGTTAGAAGGTAAAGTGACGGTCATCACTCAAAATATAGACAACCTTCACGAAAGAGGCGGCAGTCAGAATGTGATTCACATGCATGGTGAGTTGCTCAAGGCGCGCTGTAGTGAATCTAACCAAGTAGTAGAGCACAATGAGGACATTAAGACAGGCGAACTTTGTCACTGTTGTCAGATCCCTTCACAAATGCGACCACATATTGTTTGGTTTGGTGAAATGCCACTGCGAATGGGTGATATCTACGCGTCATTAGAAGAAGCAGATTTGTTTATTTCTATTGGGACTTCTGGCGTTGTGTATCCCGCAGCAGGTTTTGTTCATGATGCAAAAATGCACGGCGCACATACCATTGAAATTAACCTAGAACCTAGTGCGGTAGAAAGTGAATTTGAGGAAAAACGCTACGGAAAAGCAAGCGTTGAGGTTCCAAAATTAGTTGACGAGATACTGGCTCTAGAAGGAAAAGAAAGAGCGTAATAACTTCAACAGGAAGAGTTTTTGTCTTGTCATTAAGAGCAAAAAAGCGGCTCATGAGCCGCTTTTTCATATCTTTAAAACTAACGAATTAGTTATTCACTTTTAGCTTTTGGAAGTACTCATCGTACATTACGCTCGCTTCGCCAACTTCATCTTGCCAAGTACCGCTGTCCATCACTTCTTGTGGTGGGAAGATGCTTGGATCATTAGCAAATTCTTTCGGTAGCAGATCGTGTGCCGTTTTAACTGGAGTAGGGTAACCAATCTCTAGTGCGATTTTAGCTGCATTCTCAGGACGTAGTAGGAAATCGATCATCTTATGAGCGGCGTCAACGTTCTTCGCGCCAGTTGGAATAGCTAAGCTGTCCATCCAGAAGATAGTGCCTTTTTCTGGCCAGATGATGTCGATGTTCGCGCCTTCTTGACGAGCCATGTATGCAGAACCGTTCCAAAGCATGCCTAGTGAAACTTCACCCGCAAGGTAAGGGTTTGCAGGAAAGTCTGAGTTAAATACTAATACGTTTGGCATTAGCTTTTTCAGTTCTTCGTAAGCGGCTTTGATTTCTTCTGGGTTAGTCGTGTTTGGTGAGTAACCAAGCTTAGTCAATGCAATGTGGAATACTTCGCGAGAATCATCCATCAGCATTAGTTGACCTTCCCACTTGCTATCCCAGAAATCATCCCATTTAGAAACCGATGACTTGTCTAGCATGTCAGCATTGATACCAATACCGGTCGCACCCCAAATGTATGGGATAGAGTAGTTGTTGTTCGGATCGAACGGTTTGTTTAGGAAGTTAGTATCAAGATCGGCAAAATGAGATAATTTCTCTTTGTCGATCTGTTGTAGCATGCCTTCTTTACGCATTTTAGAGACGAAATAGGTAGACGGTACTACCAAGTCGTAACCAGAACCTTGAGTTTTTAGTTTTGCGTACATACTCTCGTTAGATTCGTATGTAGAGTAAATAACTTTGATTCCGGTTTCTTTTGTAAAGTCTTCAAGAACTTCGTTTGGAATGTATTCCGACCAGTTGTAGAAATACAGTTCTTGATCAGCAGCCATTGCAGGGGTAGCGATGAGCGTCGCTGCACATAGAGCGCTTGCGTAGAATTTACTTTTCATTTGTTTTCCGTTTTGTTTCGCGATTGGACAAGTCAATACTAGCTGGAGTTATCAAGTTGAGCCAAATCGCAGTAAGCACAAATATGTTCATTTAGCTTGAATATCGTTGTCTCCTTGTTATGAGACGATAAATCTATGATACCAAGACAAATAAACCTAGCAACGCGCGATTATATCAGCCTAAGACAAAAATAGGCAGCGTATTGCTGCCTATTTTCCTATGGTTGATGACTTGTTACACAAGCTAGATTATTGTCCCGCTTTCAGCTTGAGGAAATAATCTTCGTACTTAACGGTTAGATCACCAACCGCATCTTGCCATTCAACGCGGTCAAGGTCTTCTTGAGAAGGGAACAGTGGGGCAACGTCTTTAAACTTAGCATTCGATTCTTCCACCGCCGTTAGGTAGCCAGTATCACGAGAGATTTGCTCTGCGATTTCTGGGCGCAGTAGGAAGTCAATCATCTTGTGAGCGGCTTCTACGTTCTTCGCACCGGAAGAGATAGCGAAGTTATCAACCCAGCCGATACCGCCTTCTTTAGGAAAAACGAGTTTAAGGTTCAGGCCTTCACTTTGTGCCGCTGCGGCGCTACCGTTCCAAAGCATACCAACGCCCACTTCACCAGACATGTAAGGTGCGCCAGGGTTGTCAGAGTTGAAAACTAAAACGTTAGGCATCAACTTTTGTAGCTCAGCGTACGCTTCATCGATTTGCTTAGGGTCTTTTGAGTTACCTGAGTAGCCAAGTTTACGCAGAGCGATATGGAACACTTCACGAGTGTCGTCCATCAACATTACTTGACCTTCAAGCTCAGGCTTCCATAGGTCAGCCCAGCTTTGGAAGTCGTTTGGATCGTACATATCTGCGTTAACCGCTAGGCCTGTAATCGCAACAACGTGTGGGATAGAGTAGTCGTTACTTGGATCGTAAGGCTTGTCTAGGTAGTTTTTATCTAGGTTGCCGAAGTTTTTCAGCTTAGTCTTATCGATCTTTTGTAGCATGCCTTCGTCACGCATCTTCGCCACGAAGTACGTTGAAGGTACTACTAGGTCATAACCTTGGTTATGGGTTTTTAGCTTTGCATACAAAGTTTCGTTCGACTCGTAAGTCGAGTAGATTACTTTGATGCCAGTTTCTTTAGTAAATTGCTCTAGGATATTACTGTTGATGTAAGGACCCCAGTTCATAAATACTAATTCTTTATCATCCGCTGTCGCTGTACCAGAGAACAGAGAAAGCGCACATGCACTACCAGCTAATAGAGTAGCCCATTTTTTCATTGACGTTAGCTCCAAACCAAACGTTGTCCAATTTTGGACGATAGATAGAAAAACAGAATGGCATGTAACCATTCTGTTTCGTGATGTTAACAGGTGCGGATTCTACTTCACTTTTTCTCTTGCTAGCAACTGAGAAATTACTACCAAGACCAAAGAAACAATCAACATCACCGTTGCTAGGGCGTTCACTTCCGGTGAAATGCCCACCTTAACCATGGAGTAAATCTTCAATGGCAAGATTTCGTATGTTGGACCCGTTACAAACGAGCTGATGATCACATCGTCCAAAGACAGGGTAAAGCTCAATAACCAACCTGCGGCAACCGCTGGTTTAGCGAGAGGAAGGATGATCTGTTTCAAGATAACCCACTCGCTTGCACCAAGGTCTTTTGCTGCTTCCAACATTTTCACATCAAAGCCATTTAAGCGGCTGTATACAGTTACCACAACGAATGGTAGACAAAAGGTGATGTGAGCAATCAATAGAGTTAAGAAGCCTAGCTGTGCGCCCAATACAAGGAACAGAGCAAGTAATGAAATCGCCATTACGATATCTGGAGACATCATTACGACAAACAGCATGCCGTTTACCGCGCCTTTACCTTTGAACGAGTAACGGAATAAAGCAACAGCCGTCAAGCTACCAATAATGGTTGCAGCTGTCGCTGAAAATACCGCTACGCTCAATGAATGCCATGCAGCCTGCATTAGGCTGTCGTTATTTACTAAAGTTTCGTACCATTTCGTGGTGAAACCGCCCCATTTCATACCAAATTTATTGGCATTAAATGAGTTAACAATTAAGACGATGATTGGCAGATACAAAAATGCATATACCAGCGCCATAAAGCTAAATCTAACTGTGCGTCCCATTAGTCTAGCTCCACTTTCTTATTCAATAGTTTGCCTGCTCTGTAGTAAGCGTAAAGCATCACAGCCATTGCGAAGGTGAGGGCGATACTGGTCGCAGCACCAAATGGCCAGTCACGAGCGTTCAATACTTGGCTCTTAATAACGTTACCAATCAGTAGGTTCTTCGCACCACCAAGAAGGTCAGAGATGTAGAACATACCTAGTGCTGGTAGCAGAACCAACAAACAACCACCGATAATGCCAGGCATTGTAAGAGGTAGAATCACTTTCGTAATGGTTTGGAACTTGTTCGCACCAAGATCTTTCGCCGCCTCGATATAAGTGTTGTCCAACTTCTCGATTGCCGAGTAAAGCGGCAGAATCATAAATGGAAGCAGGATGTACACAAGACCAATCATTACTGCTGTTTCGGTGTACATAATACGTAATGGCTTATCGATGATTTCCATCGCCATTAATGATTTGTTCAAAATACCTTGTGTACCCAGAACAATCTTCAGGCCGTAAGTACGGATAAGAGAGTTTGTCCAAAAAGGTACGATAACTAAGAACAACATGAATGGGCGCCATTTCTCTGGCATTTTCGCTATGATGTAAGCAAATGGGTAACCAATTACTAAACACAACAACGTCGCCACAATCGCCATGTAGAACGAGTGCATCAGCACTTTCGCATACAAGGGATCGAGTAGACGTAAGTAGTTGTCGAAAGTAAATGTCATTTCGATTAAGTTTGCTTCATCACGCGTTAAGAAACTCGTACCGATAATCATCACATTTGGTACCAACACGAAAAGTGTTAACCAACCGACGATTAAGGTAATGATCGCGTTTTGAAGATTAATCTTCTTGCTTATCATTGAGGACTACCTCCCAGCTCTCAACCCAAGTGATAGCGACTTTCTGGCCAAGTGAGTGGTCCACATCAGGATCATCTTCGTTAAAGAATTCGCTAACCATTACACGCATGCCTGAATCCAATTGGATAACTGAATCAAGCGTCATACCTTTATAGGTACGCTCTGTTACGTGACCTACGATGCCTTTTTCTTCAGACTCTTTGATCTCTTCGATACGTAAGTCTTCTGGGCGAAGTAGTACTTGCAGTTTTTCACCTGCTTGCGCTTCCTGATCGTAGTAAACAACAGACTCGACACCTTCGATTTCTGCACGGATACGTTTCTCGTCGATACGCTCTAGCATGGTTGCGTTGAATACGTTGATCTCACCGATAAAGCGAGCAACAAATAGGTTCTTCGGCTCTTCGTAAATCTCACGTGGAGAACCATCCTGCTCGATAACACCATCGCGCATTACAATAATGCGGTCAGACATCGATAGGGCTTCTTCCTGATCGTGCGTAACGAAGATAAAGGTAATACCAAGCTGACGCTGAAGCTGTTTAAGCTCGATTTGCATTTGCTTACGCAGTTTGTAATCAAGTGCAGATAGAGATTCATCTAGCAGCAGTACTTTTGGCTTGTTCACAACCGCACGCGCAATGGCGATACGTTGTTGTTGACCACCAGAAAGTTGGTGAGGCTTACGCTGTGCCATTTTTTCTAGGCGAACCATGCGAAGCGCATCCATAACTCGTGGCTCGATCTCTGCTGCAGGTGTTTTCTGCATGCGAAGACCAAAAGCAACGTTTTCAAATACGGTCATATGAGGGAAGAGTGCATAACTCTGAAATACCGTGTTGACGTGCCTTTGCTCTGCAGGAACCTGTGTTACATCCTGGTCATCCAAAATAATTTGACCGTTATCTGCCGTTTCAAAACCTGCAATCATGCGTAAAACTGTTGTCTTACCACAACCAGAAGGCCCGAGAATCGTCAGAAATTCACCATGATTAACATCCAGATTTAAATTACCGATGATTTCCTTACCATCGAAACTTTTACTAATACCAGATAAACGAATAACTGGCTTTCCTGCTTGCGGTTTTGCGTTCAACGTCTGTATTTCCCCCACGTTCAAGCCGGGATTATCCCAGCTGATGTGACACTAACCATTCACTTTTGAGGCGCGCATCATAATCACCAAAAGTGTGAAATTAAAGCATTTTCTTATCTTGAAACAGAAATAATTTTGCAGGAAAAAGCCATCATTCCTTACCATACTGTTTTTATGAGATTAATTGGCATCTAGACACAGTTTGATAGCACTAAACTTTGTTCAACAATTGTTTCAATTTCATGACCTTGAAAGTGGTCAATTATCAACCATACAGTTGAGATTGCAAGGATTGTAGGTGAGTTGTGATGTTAGATGTGGAAAGATTTCTTTATAATGACGATTACATTAATTGACTGGAATTCCAGTCAAAATTTTACAAGTTAGTCTTGGATAAACTATGAACGACGATTTTGAGAAAGATTTCAATCTTGGGGGGAGTGTAGAGCGAGCTTTGTCTGGCAACTACGAGCTTAAAGCTGGCGCGGTTTTTAACGAAGCTTGGCGAGCAACCATCCAGCACTTTTTATCATTTTCTCCTGCCATTATTGTATTGCTTTTTGTCCAGTTAGGTATTTTCTATATTGCATTAAAACTGCAGTTGGGCGATTTGAGCGTTATTCTTGATGCATTTGAGAACCCAGAGTCGTTCACAAACGATAT
Organism: Vibrio sp. 2130-1; assembly: GCF_033339515.1. Classification (NCBI taxonomy): domain Bacteria; kingdom Pseudomonadati; phylum Pseudomonadota; class Gammaproteobacteria; order Vibrionales; family Vibrionaceae; genus Vibrio; species Vibrio sp. 2130-1. The sequence goes on along the minus strand of NZ_JAWOUT010000005.1, from coordinate 242,333 downwards.
TGTGTCTTCTATTTATGTCGCGAATTTCAGTTATGAGGTGATTAGCGCACCAATTTATGCGGGGATCAGCTTGATGGCTATGAGCCATGTCGCCGGCCTGAAGACTAAGTTGCGCCATGTTGGAAAGGGGTTGCAGTTCACCATTCCTGTTATTCTAGCAACGCTCATGAGCTTAATGCTACAAGGTGTGGTTGGTATGATTTTTCCTTTACTGTCGCTGTATCTTTCCTTGGCATTTAGTCACTCTATTTTGTTGATTTGTGAGAAAAGGGTGCCACCAATGCAAGCGTTGCTGTTATCACTTCGCGCAATCAACAAGAAGATTTTTGTGGTCGCGGGGCTTTACTTAGGCGTGATGTTAATGTTTATTATTGCAGCAATGTTCTACGGTATTGGCTTGATTTTTGTGCTGCCATTCTTCTTCCATTTGAAAGGCATACTCTACCGCGAAATGTTTGGAATTAAGCTTAAGATCGTTACAACACAGAAAAACGATAATGATCACGATGGTAACTCACAGGTGTTTGATGCCTAATTCTTTGAAATCAATAAGTTTACGAGTGGCGGCAACCTGTATAGCCGCCACTTTTATTTCTATAGGCCCATATTTACACTACGAGAAACAGTTTAAATATGTGGAAAATCCTGACGTACTCTCTGGCAAGATTAAGCATGTCGATTTATCACACTTGCCATACATCGGTGATATCCCAGACTTCAATTCAATAAAAGATACGAAAGAGAAAAAAGCTGCTTTTTTTGATTTTTTAAGGCCTAAAATTGCTCTTGAGAATCAACGAATTCGTCATGAGCGGGCCTTTCTTACCTCTTTAAAGGTGGGACAAGTGACGCAAGAACAACAAGAGTATGCTCAGCGGTTATCATCTCTGTATTCGTTGCCCTTGAGTAACGATAAGATTGATCAAGCATGGCTAGACGAGATGCTTGTGCGAGTGAACGTCTTACCTGAAGCCTTGGTTCTAACTCAAGCGGCAAATGAATCTGCGTGGGGCACTTCTCGTTTTGCTACTCAAGCAAACAACTTGTTCGGCCAATGGTGTTATAAAAAGGGCTGTGGAATTGTTCCAGCGCAACGTGGCGCTAACAAAGTTCATGAAGTTGAAAAATTCGATTCTGTACAACAGTCTGTTCATGGCTACTTTATGAATGTTAATCGAAACCCAGCGTATGCAGACCTGCGTGAAATCAGAACATCTCTGGCTGAAAAGAACAAGGGCTTGTTAACGGTTGCAACCGCGTCAGAGTTAACGCATGGGTTGCTAGCCTATTCTGAACGTGGCATCGCCTATGTACACGATCTTCGCGCTATGATTCGTCATAACAACGCCTACTGGACGCAATAAAATAACGGATAAAATGAAAAAGTTAAGCCTAAGTCTATTGGGAAGTGCGGCGCTAATTCTTGTATCGCCGATAACCCAAGCTCAAGAGTACATGTTCACGTACTCAAAGTTATACACTCAACTAAAAAACAACAATAAAGAAGGGCATGACGATGTGAAAGTTGGTGTCTTTTTTGTGGACGCAAAAACTAAACAAATTTGTACGATAGAAAAAGCTTGGATGGAAAAAGAAGAGCACTATGAAGAGTTTGTTATCCCTGCTTCACAAGAGTTGCCTTTACCTGTTGATAAAAACTTAAAGTCAGCGAATCCGTTGGTTTTTATCGATACCCCAAAAGATACACGTTGCGATTACTCACTTGTCGTGATGACCAAAGAACCATTACAGGGTAACGTTTCTTACGAGCAACTTAAGCCTCTTCTACCTCAAATGCAGACGATGCTGGAAGATTTAGGCGGTATGTTTGCGGGTTGGTTTACACCGGAAGTTCAAGGTGTGACGATGGAGTTTGCAAATCAACTGAATGATAAAGTGATTTTCTCAAACGGAACCGAAAAGCCAATTGTCAATGGCAAGATACAAGTCGCACTAAGTGAAATAGGGCAAGGTGGCACAATGACACTACCAGAACCGACGATGCGAGTGTTACCTTATCTACCTAACGCAAAGAAATGAACACTGAACGTTTAGAAAGGGCTGCAATCGCAGCTCTTTTTTAATTTTGACCGTAACTAAAGTATCTTTCACACTCTTTTCTTAAAGACTCAATAAGACAAGCATTTAATCCTGCGTAAAAAGCTCGTATAATCCACGCCCCAAAGAAACCCATGTTAGGAAGTCCTAGTCGATTTATCGGCGATGTGAGAGCCCGCAATGAACCAAATAGATACAAGAAAAGAAACCCTAGAATTCAACAAGCTTCAGAAACGCCTAAGAAGACATGTTGGAAATGCCATTACTGATTACAACATGATCGAAGAAGGCGATGTTGTAATGGCATGTATTAGCGGTGGTAAAGATTCATTCGCGATGCTTGATATCCTGCTGAATCTTCAAAAAGCCGCACCGATCAAATTTGAAGTGGTTGCGGTAAACCTAGACCAAAAACAACCGGGCTTCCCTGAGCACATTCTGCCAGAGTATTTCGAAACACTGAATATCCCTTACTATATCGTCGATAAGGACACGTATTCCGTCGTAAAAGAGAAGGTACCAGAAGGCAAAACCACTTGTGGTCTGTGTTCACGCCTGCGACGTGGTACGCTGTATTCATTTGCAGAGAAGATTGGTGCAACTAAGCTTGCGCTAGGTCATCACATGGATGACATCGTCGAAACAATGTTCTTGAATATGTTCCACGGCTCTCGCCTTAAAGCGATGCCACCAAAGCTACGCTCTGATGATGGCCGTAACGTGGTCATTCGTCCATTGACTTACTGTCGTGAAAAAGATCTGATCAAATACGCTGAGCACAAGGATTTCCCAATAATTCCGTGTAACCTTTGTGGCTCTCAAGAGAACCTTCAGCGTCAATCTATAAAAGCAATGTTGATTGAATGGGATAAGAAGACGCCAGGGCGTGTGGAAGCAATTTTTAAATCAATTCAAAACGTAAGCCCAAGCCAACTAGCAGACCGCGAATTGTTCGACTTTGTTAACTTACCGCTAGATCGTGAAGGTAACCGCGAAGAGTATGAATTTAATGAGGCTGTCGTTTCTTCGACGAATATTGATGAATCGATGTTCATCGATGTTACGAACATCTAACTCGTAAAAAAGGAGGTCAATTAGACCTCCTTTTTTGTACCCAACGCTTTAACTGTTCCCAAACAAAAATCCCCCTGTATTCGGGGGATTTATTAGCGCTTATTTGAAAGCGCTCAATACATAGCAATACTAAAGAGAGATTAGGTTGCTGTATTTGGGTCGAGAGGGCTAATGTAGCCTTTTGGTTTTAGAGCCAACACGTCGCAATTTATTTTATCAATTACGTGCTCCGCTGTATTACCAATAAAGACAGCAGAAAGCCCTGTTCGCCCTGTGGTACCTAAAATAACCATTGCTGCGTTCAAGCGCTCTGCAGCTGCCGGAATGACATCTTCAGGTAAACCTTGCTCAACTATCGTTTGTTCTTCATCAAGACCATGTTTTTGGCGTAGTGCTTTCATAGCCGTTAAATGATGACCTCGCACTGCATCGGTATAAGTCGTTGGGTCAAATTCAGGAAGTTCAATCGTAATATTCGCCGGTGTAACGGGATAGGCGTTTACAAGATATGGCTTGGCCTCAAGCCGAGTGGTGATTTCTTTTAATCGCTCGACCATCGTATCGTTGAGATCAATATGAGTCGGGTTTTCTGAGCCCACATGTACTGAGGCAAGGATACTTGCTTGTTCCGGCCAAGCAGCATTCTTGATAAGAAGCACTGGAATAGGGCATTTTCGCAACAAGTGCCAATCTGTCGGTGTGAAAATGACAGACTCTAAAACATCATGCTTACGTGTGCCTTTGATGACTAGGTCATGATTGCCTGCATAGACTTCAGCAATAATCGCCTCATAAGGGCGGTTGTGCCAGACAACACAAACATCAAAGTCGAAGCCATCGTTTAGGTATGGTTGAGCAATTTTACGCATCCACTGCTCACGCTGATGAATGACACCTCGACGCATAGCATCTCTTTCATCCACTGATAGCATTGACGTCATGTCATACGAGAAATCGTAAATGGATAAAAAGAAAGTGATTCGGCTTCTAGATACACTTTTCTGAGCTAATTGAACAGCTCTTGCAAGTGCGGGCTGCTCATCATTATTGATGTCAGCTACAACAAGGATCTTACTGTATATACTCATAACTAAGCCCACTTCTATTGCAAAACCAGATACTGAATGTAAATTAAATCAGTATTTTGGAGTACTCACCGTACATTTTTACTGTAGCTTAGTTTGGAGAACTTTTTGAGGACTTTCGAAAGGAATTTATGAGAAATATGATGTAGCTCATTTTCGAGCTACATCAATAATTAGGGTGTATTATTCTTTAGTTACACCAGCAAGTTCCATCAATGCATCGTGGTCTAAGATAGTGATATATTTACCTTTTACGCTTAGGATCTCAGATTTCTGGAAACGACCTAACAAACGACTGATCGTTTCGACTGTAAGACCAAGGTAGTTGCCAATATCACCACGAGTCATAGTTAAACGAAACTCTCTAGGGCTGAAGCCACGCTGAGAAAAACGCGTTGATAGGTTGTAAAGGAAAGCAGCTAGTCGCTCTTCTGCGTTCTTTTTAGAAAGAAGCAAAATCATTTCCTGATCACCTTTAATTTCGTTACTCATCAAACGCATGATTTGCTGGCGAAGCTTAGGCATTTTACCCGATAGATCGTCTAAAATTTCGTATGGGATTTCACATACCATCGACGTTTCGAGTGCTTGAGCAAAGCTAGGGTGGGAGTCACCAGTGATAGCATCGAAACCGACTAAGTCTCCAGCTAAGTGAAACGCTGTGATTTGCTCATCACCTTGCTCTGTGATCGTATAGCTCTTGATGGTACCAGAGCGGATAGCGTATAGCGATTTTAGCTCATCACCGGCCTTAAAAAGCTCTTGTCCTTTTTGAATAGGCTTCTTACGTTCGATGATTTGGTCAAGCTGGTCAAGTTCTGCCTCATTTAGAGTGAACGGGATACACAGTTGACTAATGCTACAATCTTGGCAATGAATGGCGCAACCGCCTGATTGGATACGCTTTGTTGCAGGTTTTTCAGAAATCATAACAACCTTTCACTATTTGATATACATCAATATTTTAGCATCGCTTAATCCTAAAGGGTAGCAAAAATGTCACCTCAATAGAGTTTAACGTTATATGAAACCGAGTAACGCTAAGGCTCCTACAGCGGTATACGTACCATAGCCAATAAGGATTAATGCTGAAATATTTCTAAATATTAATGATTTTTGTAATTTCTGAAAATGATTGGCACCGTATCCAATAATAAGCATTGCAGGTAGCGTTCCGAGCCCAAACGCAAGCATAATTAGGCCGCCGTTCATCGCACTACCAGAAACCGCCGACCAAGTAAGCGCTGAATAAACTAAACCACATGGTAACCAACCCCAAATAAAGCCAAATGGCAACGCGTGAAGAGGATGCTTTAATGGTAACAAACTCTTCCCTGCCGGCGAGATAAAGCGCCAGAGATACTGCCCTAGCTTTTCTATTAAAAGTAAGCCTTGCCACCATTTAGCAATATACAGCGCGACCAGGATCATGAATAACGCAGCAATCAGCCTTAACCAAGCAAGAGAGTGCGTTAACCCACTAAGCTCAGATAAACCTGATATAGCACCACCCACTAATGCACCTATTAAGGTATAACTGAACAATCGTCCGAGGTTGTAGAAGAGGGGGATAAGAGGGGTGGTTTTATTTTTAGCAGAAGAGCCCATGGTAAGTAGAGACGCGATACCACCACACATACCCATACAATGACCGGCCCCTACTAAGCCGATCATCAACGCACCGATAAAATCAGGAGTCATAAAGGTCGCTACTTTTTATCACTATTAGATTGGTCTTCTTCGTCGAGAAGAATGTTGTGCCCTTGCCGTTCAAGATCTTCAAACTGATCGCTTCTTACCGCCCAAAGAAAAACGGCGACAGCAACACAAACGAGAACGATAGCGATGGGAATCAATATATAAAGACTTTCCATGTTTGCTTTCTCTACTTATTTCTCTTTGAGCAGGCGCAAAGAGTTAGATACAACGATAATTGAGCTTGCAGACATGCCAACTACTGCAATGTAGGGAGCCACTAAACCTGCGACCGCCAAAGGCAAAATTAACAGGTTGTAACCCAAAGACCAAGCCAAGTTTTCTCGAATAATCTTTCTTGTACGCAGTGCAAGCAAACGTGCCTCTAGTAGCTTTTCGAGATTATCCCCAAGTAACGTCATATCTGCAGAAGCTTTAGCGACATCTGTACCACCGCCCATTGCGACAGAAAGGTGAGCTCCGGCGAGAGTCGGCGCGTCATTGATTCCATCACCAACCATCATAGTGATACTGTTTTCGTCCAAGCTCTTAAGGTATGCAAGCTTATCTTCTGGCTTTGCTGACGCGACGATGTGATCGATACCAATTTCATTCGCCACTGGTTGGGCGTTTGAAAGAGAATCACCAGTTAGCAGGGTTGTCTTAATTCCAGCGTCAGCAAAGCGTTGAATAAAGGCTTTGCTTTCTTTTCGGATAGGGTCGCGGTAGTAAAAGCTAGCGACATGCTTGCCATCAACCGACAGATAGACCGCCTGGCTTTCACCACTTTCTTTGCCTTGAACAAAAGCAGCACTACCTATCTTAACGATTTTGCCATTCCATATCCCTTCAATCCCTGACCCAATCACGTTTTGCACATCAGACACGATAAAGTCATCATTGGTGAAAGTTGCAAAAGAACGAGCGATAGGGTGGTTTGCATGAGCCTCTAAAGCTGCAGCTAGTGATAGACAATCTTTCTGTGGGAGATCACTAAGTACCTTTGTTTCACAGATCTCAATATCACCTTTCGTTAGAGTGCCTGTTTTATCTACAACTAAGTGGTTGATCTTACATAATGTCTCAAACACATGGCCTTTACGAAGTAAAATGCCAAAATTACCCATTCTAGAGGTAGCACAAGTGAGTGCGGTCGGTGTGGCCAGAGATAGCGCACATGGACACGTAGCGACTAACACAGACAGCATGATCCAAAACGCATCATCTGGTTTTGTTTGATGCCAGTAAAACCAAGTACCAGCAGAGATAATAAGAATCACACCAACAAAGTAACGGGCGACAATGTCTGCAATTTCCGCAATTTTAGGTTTGGAGTGTTGAGCTTCATCTTGTAAACGCACGATGTTAGAAATCATTGAATCGGCCTTTGAGCTTACTACCTCAAGTTCAAATGATTCGTCTCCGTTTAGCGTTCCCGCATAAACAATATCGCCTTCTCGTTTCACAACGTGCACTGACTCACCCGTTAGCATGGATTCATCAATATGAATACGGCCTGAAATAACTTTACCGTCAGCGGGGATATGTTCACCAGGTAGAACGCGAATACGATCGCCAACTTTTAGCGTCTTCACGGGTATCTGATCACCGTCCAGCGTTGTAGCAATTGCCGGAATCAACTTAAGAAGGTTACCACTCGCTGCAGCAGCTTTGCGACGAGCGCGCATCTCTAAGAATCGACCTACTAACAAAAAGAAGGTAAACATCGAGATAGATTCAAAGAAGACTTCGCCTTGTTCAGTTACTGTTGCAACTAAACTTGCAACATAGGCAAAGATCAACGCGATAGAAACCGGGACATCCATACCAAGGGTTCGGCCTTTGATACTGCGCCATGCGTTTAAGTAAAATGGAAGAGCGGAATAAAGCAAAACAGGAGTAGCAAAAATCAAACTTACCCAACGAAAGTAACTTTTAAACTCTGGCTCTAAATCACCAAAGACTTCGAGATACAGTGCAACGGCGAGCATCATGACCTGCATGGTTGCTAAACCTGCAATACCTAGCCGATATAGATATTGCTTCATCATTCGATGGTAAGAGGCTTCTTGCTTATCTGCTTCAAAAGGTGCAGCTTTGTAACCAAGTTTATGAATAACGGAAAGGAGCTCGCTTAACCGTACCTGAGTTTTATCCCAGGCTAGTAACGCTCGATTGGTGGTTGTATTAACACGAATAGATACCAACCCGGCTGTATTGGAAACTTGCTTTTCGATTAACCACGCACAAGCAGCACATGAAACGCCTTCTAAAGAAAGGGTTACTTCAGAAACATTTTCGCGATTTCGTACGAATTCAGATTGTACATCCGCATTGTCATAATGAATTAAAGCTTGGAGTTGCTCTGGTACTAGATCTGCCTTTTCTGCAGGCGCAGTGCGGTATTGGTAATATGATACAAGACCACTATCGACAATAGTCTGCGCCACAGTTTCGCAGCCCGGACAACACATGTCGCGAATTTCACCCAATATTTCTACTTTGAAATCCGTGTTGGCTGGTACATCTTCACCGCAGTGATAACAGGATTTACACATATGCTTACTTCATTAACGGTGTTGAAGAGGCAGGAAACTCAACTTTACCTTGGATCATCCATTGCTTGTCGTGTGGTTGTAGTTCAACAAACCATGGTCCTTGAATAGATTCCTCAGCTTTTAGTCGGTAATTACCAGATGCATCCGCTGTTACAAGCTTTGTGAAGTCACGATCAGGAAGAGTACGATGAGTGAAAGTGGCCGTTAGAGCAGGGTAATGAGGTAGCTTCCCTTTAGCGAAAACAATCACAACATTGTTATTTTCAGAGGAAATCTCAGCGTTAAGACCTAGGTCACGAGCGACATTCATTTTACTAATGTCGATATTAATGCCTTTGCCTTTTTTATAGTAATCCTCGGCGACTAAAGAAACAGAGTTGTTCGAGAAAACGACCACAGTAATCACAGTCCAAACTACGACAGTAAGAGGAAGGATGATTAGGAACCACGGCCAAAATTGTTTATACCAAGGCTTTACCATAAAAAAGTTCTCAACAGCTAAATGAAAAAATGTAAGGCGTTAAATTTAAAGGAAAGACAGCCCCTATGAAAGGGGCTGTTATTGCTATGTTACGTAATATCTCAGTTACTTACTCTCTGAGTTACTTAAACTCCAGACATATGAGGCAACGAGCTGAACTTTATCTTCACCCAAAATGTCTTTCCACGCAGGCATTACGCCTGAGCGTCCGTTCATTACGGTTTCTGTTACAGCTGCACGAGAGTCACCAAATAACCAGTCTTGGTCTGTAAGGTCAGGCGCACCGACTGCAGGGTTACCCTTACCATCGGTACCATGACAAGCAGCACACACTACGAAGCGTGCTTTACCTGCCGCGGCTTCACGAGCATTTACTTTACGACCAGATAGACTAAGTGTGTAACTTACAACTTCTTGAACACCTTGCTCACCAAGGGCATCTTTCCATGCTGGCATTTGACCAATACGGCCGTGCATGATGGTTGTAACGATCGCTGCTGGCTCGCCACCATATAGCCATGCATCATCAGTCAGGTTAGGGAAGCCTTTCTGACCACGTGCATCAGAGCCATGGCATTGAGAACAGTTTTGCAAAAACAAACGCTGACCAACTTTTAATGCTTCAGGATCTTGCGCAATTTCAGGAATTGGGCGTAGACCACTGTCATTGTGCGCAAGTTTACGGAATGCTTCGCCGAAGTAAGCGTCGGCATCATCCAGTTCTTTTGCATATTGGTTTAGTTGCTTGTTCTCTTGTGCTGCAGCGATGGCTTCTTTTGACTCTTCTAGTGAGCGAACGGTTTGAGCCGAACTCTGCCAGTTTAAAAAGCCCTTGAAGCTACCTAGACCTGGGAATAGGGCAAGGTAAACTGCTGCGAACACAAATGTGCTTACAAACAGGTAAGTCCACCACTTTGGTAGAGGGTTGTTTAGCTCGCGAATACCATCGTACTCGTGGCCCATGTCTTCCCCTTCCTCGACGCCCATTTTATCTTTAGCGCACCAAGTCAGGAGAATCGCACAGCCTACTAGCGTACCGACAGTAATCACGATAATCCAGAGACTCCAGAATGTAGTCATTACTTCTTCACTCCTTGGTTATTAGGGGTCTTTTGTTCTTCGTCAGCAAACACCAAGTTGGCATCTTCTTCAAAGCGTGCTTTACGCTTTTTACTAAATGCCCACCATACGATGCCAATAAAACTAGCGAAGAGTACAACGGTATAAATACTATGAATTGTACCGAAATCCATATGATCCCCTTACTTCATTGCATGACCAAGAGACTGAAGGTAAGCGATGATTGCATCCATCTCTGTTTTACCTTCTACTTCTTTAGCCGAATTCGCGATCTCTTCATCAGTGTATGGAACGCCGAACTGATCACGAAATAGCTCAAGTTTCTTCTGAGTTAGCTTACCGTCTAAAACGTTTTCAGCTAGCCACGGGAAACCTGGCATGTTTGACTCAGGTACAAGCTCACGAGGATCTAACAGGTGAACACGGTGCCATTCGTCAGAATAACGACCACCAACACGAGCTAAATCCGGGCCTGTACGCTTAGAGCCCCAAAGGAATGGGTGTTCCCAAACACTCTCACCAGCAACAGAGTAGTGACCGTAACGTTCAGTCTCTGAGCGGAAAGGACGAACCATCTGGCTGTGACAGACGTTACAACCTTCACGGATGTAGATATCACGGCCTTCCATCTCCAAAGGAGTGTAAGCGCGCAGATTTTCTACAGGTTCAGTCGTTTGCTTTTGGAAAATCAGAGGAGTGATCTCTACAAGAGCACCCCAACTGATAGCAAACACGATAAAAATAGCCAACAAACCGACATTACGTTCTAAGATTTCATGGCGATTATTAGAATTATTACTCATTCTTAAATCTCCTTATGCCGGATGTGGGATAGCTTTTAGGCTTTCTTTAGGTGCACTTACCGTTTTGTACGTGTTGTATGCCATTAGGAACATACCAGATAGGAAGATAAATCCGCCTAGGAAACGTACAAAGTAGAACGGATAAGACGCTTCTACAGATTCAACAAAACTGTAAGTTAGCGTACCGTCAGAGTTAACCGCGCGCCACATAAGACCTTGCATTACACCAGAGATCCACATCGCAACGATGTAAAGAACGGTACCGATTGTTGCTAGCCAGAAATGCACATTAACTAGACCAACAGAGTACATACGCTCTTGGCCAAATAGGCGAGGTACCAAGTGATATACAGAGCCGATAGAAACCATCGCAACCCAACCTAACGCACCAGAGTGAACGTGACCAATGGTCCAGTCTGTGTAGTGAGAAAGTGCGTTAACCGTCTTAATCGACATCATCGGGCCTTCAAAGGTAGACATACCGTAGAACGACAGTGAAACGATTAGGAAACGTAGGATAGGGTCATAACGAAGCTTATGCCATGCACCAGATAACGTCATAATACCGTTGATCATACCACCCCAAGAAGGAGCAAATAGAACCAGCGACATAACCATACCTAGAGACTGAGTCCAGTCTGGTAGCGCTGTATAATGAAGGTGGTGAGGGCCTGCCCAAATATATAGAGAAATAAGTGCCCAGAAGTGAACGATAGATAGACGGTAAGAATAAACAGGACGTTCAGCTTGTTTAGGAACGAAGTAGTACATCATACCTAGGAAACCAGCGGTCAGTAGGAAACCTACCGCATTGTGTCCATACCACCACTGAACCATCGCATCCACTGCGCCCGAGTAAATCGAGTAAGATTTACCAAGTGACACAGGAATAGCCATGCTGTTCACGATGTGAAGTACTGCTACTGTGATAATAAAGGCACCGAAGAACCAGTTTGCCACATAAATATGTGACGTGTTTCGCTTCACTAGTGTGCCGAAGAACACCACCGCATATGATACCCATACTAGCGCAATTGCGATATCAATAGGCCATTCTAGCTCAGCATACTCTTTACCCGACGTTAAACCGAGAGGCAAAGTAATGGCTGCTGCCAGGATGATTGCTTGCCAACCCCAAAAGGTGAAGGCAACGAGTGGGCCACCAAAAAGACGTGTTTGACATGTGCGCTGTACAACATAATAAGACGTTGCGAACAGAGCACTGGTACCAAACGCAAAAATTACCGCATTAGTATGCAGTGGACGTAAGCGACTGTACGTCAACCACGGCGTATCAAAGTTTAGCTGTGGCCAAACTAATTGAGCGGCAATCAAAACACCAACAGCCATACCAACTATGCCCCATAAAATGGTCACAAGGGTAAATTGGCGAACGACTGTATAGTTGTAGTTTTGTTCAAGCTGCTTTACTTGGCTCATTTGCATGCTTCCAATTTCTAATTAACTACACTTTTACTTCCAACACGACTTGCGTCGTAACACCACCCAAGTAAACTCTAGAATTCAAGTGTTATCATCACCTTATTTCCATTGCTGACTTTAATAAAAAGTGGCATTTTCAGCGTGACACTATACTTGAATTAACAATTCAATGACAGGGTAGTAACCTTACTGGACCTCTGGAAATCATTTTTTATTTAAAAAGTTTGAAGTTTGTAACAAGGATATTAGTAATTATGCCTGCACAAAAGTTAACAAAGGCGCGACTTGCACAAATCTTAATCATGCTCAGTGTTTTAATAGGCGCATTTTTCTGGCGTACCTTTACACACGAGAGTGTTAATAGCGTTGACTGTTCACAAAAAGAACGATGCGATGTAACAATTGAAGGAGAAATAATCACGATTAATCGTGACTCAATGGGAATTTCGCTCGAAACGACAGAAAGTAGCACTCTAAAAATTGATCTAAATCAATCTGGTAATTTTATCAATCTCAACGAGAAGCATAAGTCAGTAGAATGGGACATCATGCCTGAATCGAAAAAAATCACCTTTAAAAAAGGTGAAAACATTGTTGTAGTTCAATTATAAATACGATCTATCACGAGATAATCGTAACTTATTAATGAAATTAACACCTTCTTACCTAGAGAAAATTGGTTGGAATGGTATAACAGCAGAGTGATATCCAATTATAAAATCGTATGCATTGCCAATCAGTTTTTACTCATATTAAAGATGAAGACTCAGCGATAAAAACGCTCAGATCCGAATTGACACAACAGAACTTGTCTTACGTGATGTGTTACTACACGGAAGAATACAATTTCGAGTTGATTCGAGAAGCGTTTCTTGCGCATTTTCCTGGTGTGCCTTTTCATGGCGCCAGTTCATGTCAAGCCGTAATGACAGATCAGGGCTTTCATACAGGCCCAGTAATTGCGGCACTTGCTGTTTATGATACAGGTCCTCATGCTTATGGTACTGGTATTTCTAATCACAACTCAGGTGACAGCGTCACCAAGGCTTTGGATATGGCCCTTGAGAATGCAAACCGTGTAGGAGAGGTACCAAACTTAATTCTACTTCATGCTACACCAGGGCAAGAGGAATCAATCATTGCGTCTATAGATGAAAGATTTGGAACTCTAATTCCAATTATTGGTGGTTCGGCCGCTGATAATAACATCGCTGGGAAATGGTCTGTGATAACCGCCCAAGGCTCTCAAACTTCAGGTTTAAGCTTAACTCTCTTTTACTCCTCTCAACCTGTTGATATCGCTTTTAGCGCTGGACACACACCAACTAATATCAAAGGTGTTGCAACCAAGACCAACGATAGATGCTTACTTGAAATTGATAACGAACCTGCGCTCAATGTTTATAGAAGGTGGACAAATCACCAGGATAACCAAGTAGGTAAAGATAATATGCTGTTTACAAACTCGAGTGCTTATCCATTAGGGCGGATCGCAGGTCATCTCTATGATCGCCCATATTACAAGTTATCCCATCCGATCCGTGAGACGCAAGATGGTGGAATCGAGTTATTTACACGAATAGAAGAGGGTGACGAGCTCACATTAATGAAAGGAAGTCGTGAGCATCTCGTTGCGCGCGCTGCAAAAGTCGTCAATGCCGCTTTTAACCAAAAATTAGAAGAGTCTCGAAAAATTGGAGTGATAAATATCTTTTGCGCAGGTCCCATGTTGCACTTAATGCAAGACATGAATAGCGTTTGTGAACAAATTAACCAAGAACTAGAGCATTTGCCTTTTATTTGCCCTTTTACTTTCGGCGAGCAAGGTAGATTTATTGGTGGTGAGAATGGACATGGAAACCTGATGATTTCATCGGCTATATTCCATAAACCTTATGAAAGATAAATACTTAGACATATATCAACAGGAAGCGCTTCAAGAAGCGTTAGTTGAGCTAAAGCAGGCTAGACAAAGAGAACGACTACTCGCCGATGAAAACAAGGCCATTCTTTCCGCGATATCTGCGATGAGTGAGGCAAAGAATCGGCATGAGATATTTACGGGATTAAACAATGTCCTCAAAAAGTACATCAACTTCGATGATTTTATTGTACTGACTCGTGATGGTGAACGATATCCCTTCAAGACATTGATATCAACTAATAGCGTATTTGATAATGTATCCTGGTTACACGGTAACACCTATCAAAGAGCTCTCAATGGTGAATGCATTCTACTGTTCGAGCCAGATAAACTCGCTGAGTTTGTTAACTTAAACAGCTTTATAAAAAGCCATGTAAACTCGGTCGTTTTAACTGGTATACGTTCAGAAGTAACGCAAACCGTAATCCTACTTATTGGAGCTCAGAAAGGGCACTTTAGCATAGAGAATAAGGAAACCTTGAGGCGGTTTCGTCCCTTAATTGAAAGGGCGGTCATTGATATCGAGACCAAAGAGAAGTTACAACGTATCGTTGAAGTAAGAACAACTCAGCTCGCTAAAGCAAGAGAAGAAGCAGAGCTTGCGAACCGGTCTAAGTCGGAGTTCTTAGCGATGATGAGTCATGAAATAAGAACCCCTTTAAATTCCGTTCTTGGAATGCTAGATATACTGAAGCAATCAACCTTGTCAGAAGAACAAATTGATGCTTTGAGCCAAATGGAGTGCTCTGCAGAGTTACTTCTCGCGATAATCAGTGACATTCTTGATCTTTCTAAAATCGAGTCAGGTCGCTTTCAGCTCAATGAACAATGGATTAACTTAAGAGACACTGTCACTTTTGTTATTTCTCAGCAAAAACAAATAGCTAAGAAGAAAAATCTTAAATTCAAGCTCAACTGTACTGTCACTAATGACAAACAATTTTGGATTGACTCCACGCGGTTATCTCAAATTCTGTTTAATCTAATAGGGAATGCAATAAAGTTTACAGACGAAGGTGAAGTAAAAGTTTCTGTATCTGAGCAAGATGCTGAACTTGTGATCTCAATATCTGACACTGGAATTGGTATATCTAAAGCAAAGCAAGAGCACTTGTTTACGGCATTTCATCAAGGAGACCGTTCCATCACGAGACGCTTCGGTGGTACAGGACTGGGGCTCGCAATAACCAAGCATTTAGTCGAAATGATGCGTGGAAAGATTGCCGTTAAAAGTGATGAGCATGTTGGTTCAACCTTTACGATTTCGATTCCAGTTTTGACTCGTTGTAATCAAAATCGTCCAGTTAGAATCGAAACCAATCAACCGACAAAAGCAATGGAGCTTCTCGTCGTAGAAGATACTGAATCGAATCAGTTCGTAATAAAGCTTATCTTAAATAAGCTTGGCCATAATGTTCATATCGCAAGCCATGGAGCAGAGGCATTAACATTTTTAGAAGAGAATGAGGATTTAATCGATTTGATTCTCATGGATGTCTCGATGCCAGTGATGGATGGAATTACCGCAACAAGACTTATTCGAGATAAAGGTCTCAGGACCCCAATTATAGCGTTAACTGCACATGCGCTAGAAAGCGATAGAGATAAATGCCTGGATGCCGGTATGGACGGATTCATTTCCAAGCCAGTTAGAAGACAAGATATCTTTGAAGCTATACAGTCATTTCAATAAGTAAAAAGGCGTTAATATAGATCTTAACAATCGATAGATTATTAAGATCTATATTAAGTATTTTATGGTAAATAACCATTATGTTTAATACTTACAGTAAGGCCCTTAAATTTAAAATCTGCAGGGGAATAGGAGCATACTCAGACAACATTTAGCGTATGGCAATATACAATTTAACATAACACATATAATGCGCACCAATGGGGGGGGGTGGAATCTCAAAGCAATAATGTCCGGTTTTAGCTACTTTAAAATGTCCTCCTAAGATTAACAACATTGTTTGCTTTTGAGGCTTTAACCGAGGTTCCTGTGGGCTTGCAATCGCTAGTTTGGTTTGTGGTTATGCTTACGAAGCAAATCAAATCTCTTATTGAAAATTGATGCGCGCTTAGTCCTCGACTTACTGGCGTATTCTTCCGTAAGTACCTGAATCAATCTATGTATGGTGATGATGGCCAACTCACTGAATTTGCCATTCAATGGCATCACGATTACTAACTTAAGCGCTACCAAACAAAAAAGCCTTTCATACTCGCCTCGTACAACAGCAAAAATCAGTTAAACGCTCTAATCGCTCCGCAACGAAATCTGCCAAAAATCACGAGCTCAGTTCACTCGCTCTTAATCAAGGCGTTCTGAAACATTTATAAGCCTGTGGTTATATGGAGGCGAATGTACTTTTCGGGGTATTTGTAACGATAGCGTTTTCCTTTCTTCAAGTTGGACTTAACGTACCTACACACTTTTTGGTCACCACTGCTGGTTACTCTTTTTATTACTGCGTTTTTACTTTTGTGCTCCATTTCTAGCATGACGTCACAATAACCTTGATAGCCATCAAACTTATTGTCTACTTTCTTTTGAAGCTTAGTCTTAATCTTTTTAGCCAACAGGTTCGTTTCTGAATCGTCAGCAAAAACTGAATTACTTGCAAAGATCAATACCATTAAAGTTACAACGTATCTCATCGTTTTGGTCCGTTTATGTTGTTGATTGTTCGATGATAAGTAATTTTTCTGTAGATACGAAAATGGGACGCCACATTGCGTCCCATTTAACATGATGAAGTAACTGATATGTAATTAAGCGCGCTTCTTGCCTTTGTTTGCTTTGAAGCCCTGGTGCGGAAAAACGTTACGAATCCTCTGTTGAACTTTTTTGGGAATGCCTTTGGAAAAGCTTAAGCGCATTCCTGTTCGTTGGCTATACACCTTCATTTCACCAGTAAACGGGTTATGCTCACTAATATCCTGTAAGTTGTGTTTGAAAGAAGGAGGTAAATGCCCTTTTACGTTACTAATATGGCCATTATCGAACTTTACTTTTAACACCGGCCTATCGACTGCGATCAACCAAAAGATCACGATGGCTGCAATTAAGATTACATATAACATTTGGCACTCCCTATCCTAGCTAGATAGCAATTTACTCAAATCCTCTTTAATTGAGGTAACTTTTTGACTCGCTTTTTCACTTCTCGACGCTTCGGAAAGCAAATATTCAATTGCGTCAGATAACGTACAACCAAGTTCATTCGCTCTACTAGAAAGCTTTTCCCAAACTCGGTAATCTAAATCAATGGATTTCTTCTTTGTATGGACTTGCTCTGCATTGAAGTGACGTTTCCGTTTCGCTCGGATAGCCTGCTTGAGTTTATTATCTAACTCTTCTGACATGTGGTTTTCTATCCAAGCTAAGACAAGTGTAGGCTCGTGTTCAAGGCGTTTTAGTTCTGCGACCGCTGCATCTGCTTCGCTTGTATCAATATGTCGGGTAATCGCTTCACCATCTTTCCATTTTTTGATGAGATACTTCCATTTCCACCCACATTCTAGATTCTCAAGCTGCTGATATTTCATTTGTTCCGACCCATAAACATAACCTAGTGACAGCGTAACCCAGATGGTTTACTTGGGCAAATAAAACTCTTAGAAGTATCGATGTTGATCACTCATTTGTCTAAGTATTGTTCATTGAGAGTTGAATGCCGTGAGCAAACCAAATTGGTGCTAGGGTGTTATAGTCCGTTTCGTTATAATGTCGGCAAGATTGAATTACGATGAATTTTAATGAACCAACTTAATTGGCAAGACGTAACACCTTCACTTGAGCAGTACGAAGCACTTTTAAAATCTGCACCTTCGTTACCAAAGAAGTCTTTTACTGATCTCCAACCGAGAATGTCGGCAACGATATCTCGTTTTTCAAAAATTTCCGGATTGACGCGAGTACTACTCATTAACTGCGTAGATAATTCTGTATATAGAGAGTTCATCAGTAAAGCTCTTCAGAGCCAGTCTAACGCTGCGATAGTTTTTTCGGAATCACTTGATGCCAAACGTTTATTTGACCGTTACAGTGTTGATGTAAGTGGTGATATTGCCTTCCAACCTGGTTTAATTTCACAGGCAGATAACGGTTACTTAATTGTACCGGCTAATCTAATTTTGGCTAACCCAGGGCTTTGGCCAAATATAAAGTCTGCAATTCAACAAAACCTTATCGAGCCACTGAACCTAAGCCCTACTCGTTTACCTACTTCAGTACCGCAAGCTAAAGCTTATGATGTAAAACTGATTGTAACAGGAGAAAGAAGTCAGTTAGCAGAGCTAGAATACATCGATGAAGACTTCTGTTCTGGCTTTGCCATGTATACGGAAGTTGAAGAAGATATTCATCTGTCAGAGCAGAATTTGACAGATTACTTTGGTTTAGTGAACTGGATATGTTCTCAATATCAGCTGCCTCACTTAACTGAATGTGGTTTTAGAAGATTGTTGCTAGCCGGTATGAGATTTACTGAAGATCAACATTATCTGCCTTTAGGAGTAATGTGGCACTCTCAACTTCTAACGCTTGCCAGCCAGTTCAGTGATGGTCACGCATTAGATTACAAGTCGTTAGATAAAGCGATTGACGACAAGTATTACCGAGAATCTTACCTTCCTCAGCGTGCCGTGTACGATATTTTAGATGGCCAAGTCATCATTGAGACAACTGGGGAACAAGTTGGTCAAATCAATGGCCTAACCGTTATTGATATGGCTGGGCACCCTGTCAGCTATGGTGAGCCTGCACGAATATCTTGTGTAATTCATTTTGGTGATGGCGATGTTTCCGATGTTGAGCGCAAAGCTGAGCTTGGAGGCAATCTACATGCAAAAGGCATGATGATTATGCAAGCTTTCTTGAGCTCTGCTCTGAAACTGGATGAACCACTGCCTTACTCAGCCTCCATCGTATTTGAACAGTCTTATAGTGAAGTTGATGGTGACAGCGCATCTCTTGCAGAACTTTGTTGCTTGGTAAGTGCTTTATCTGAATCTCCAATTAATCAACAAGTTGCGGTTACAGGGGCTGTTGATCAGTTTGGTCGAGTGCAAGCCGTTGGTGGCTTGAACGAAAAAATTGAAGGTTTTTATCAGGTTTGTAAACATCAAGGTTTTACAGGAAATCAAGGTGTTGTGATGCCAAAATCAAACCTTAAACACCTTGCATTACATAAAGATGTAATAGAAAGCATTAAAAATGGTGAGTTCCATATTTGGTCCGTTTCTACCGTAGATGAAGCTATTCCGATTGTAATGAATAAACCTTTTAGAGGTGAAGACGATAGCATTATTGGCAAAATAGCGGAACGTATTGAAAACTTTGAAAGACATGAGCATCCAGAAGGAATTGTGCAGCGCATCAAAAACTGGTTTGTCTAGTACTGATCGGAGTTGTTTAGCGTACACGTGTTCACTAAGATGCAGCTATCAAAAATTGGAGTAATTGATAATGCAAAACAAACGTGATTCTTATAACCGTGACGATCTACTTGCTTCTAGCCAAGGCGAACTGTTTGGGCCTGGTTACCCTCAGCTTCCTGCGCCAAACATGCTAATGATGGATCGTGTTACTAAAATGTCTGAGACTGAAGGCGATTTTGGTAAAGGTTTGATCTTGGCGGAATTGGATATTACTCCAGATTTGTGGTTCTTTGACTGCCACTTCCCTGGCGACCCAGTAATGCCGGGTTGTCTTGGCCTTGATGCGATGTGGCAACTTGTTGGTTTCTTCCTTGGCTGGGTTGGTGGCAAAGGAAAAGGTCGTGCTCTGGGTGTTGGCGAAGTGAAGTTTACAGGTCAGATCCTGCCAACAGCGAAAAAAGTGACGTACGAAATCCACATGAAACGCGTTGTAAACCGTAAACTTGTGATGGGTTTGGCCGACGGTCGTGTATGTGTGGACGGCAAAGAAATCTACGTAGCAAAAGATTTGAAAGTTGGCTTGTTCCAAGACACTTCAAGCTTCTAATCACGATTTTAATCGATTTATTAAGGCTCCTATTTAGGAGCCTTTTTGTTGTCGAGTGTTAACCTACTTCCCTATGTCCCTATAATGTAGAAAAGGCTCCGTAGAGCCCTTTCGAATCCTTCTTTTTGTATGTGGAGAGTTTATTTGTAGAGACCGGATTGTCTTTCATCTCTGGCATCACGCCAACCACCTAACCAATACGACCGAGCATCAACTTGTTGATATGGGCAAGCCTCTTGAGACCTTCCATTCAACCCAGCTTTGTAGCCTTGAGATTGAGCTCGTTCTAGGCGATCACGCTTTTGTCTCTTCATAGTTAATTCCTCATACAGGTCCATTTACTAACGTACAGCTGTTATTGTGAAACTTTGATGGAGTTTTTATGACTCCACTTATAAGAATCGATCAAAGTAGGCAATTTCTCAAGGCATAAAAAAAGCAGAGACTCAAATGTGTGAGCCTCTGCTTGATTTAAAAATTACTGACGATTTTTAACTATTTTCTACGGAACCCAAACAATCCAAGCATGGTCAAAGCTAACCAACCAAGGCCTGCACCTTGACGCTCTGTCGTCGTTGAGTCAATGCTTCGAGATACGATGTCGTCCTTAGTTGCGTCAGCAATAGGTACTAGTTTGACTGCTACAATTTGCTCTTCAGAGCTACATGTCGCATTGTTTGCTGTTGTGCTATAACCACCTGCACATTTCATAGCAGTACCAGAGATCACACCTGCATCATTGATATCAGTTGCGTCGATAATACGGAACTGATTGTTTTGTTCAGAGTAATCACCGCCATTAGTCAAACTGTCTAGGAACCAAGCTTTTCCATTGAATAATGTTGCAGCACGTTCACTAGTCTCGCCACCTACGCTATATGGATAGATAAAACCGCGCTTACGACGTGGCTTGCCATCGTCTTCACGAGTCGTTTCCGCATCAAGTTGCCCGACGATTTCATTGTAAGAGTTGATACCGCCCATCTTACCGCCCGCACCGCTAAAGAAAATGCCAGTAGTTGGGTAAAAAGCGCTAATAGAATCCTTACGAACATCATCTACGATAAAGAGACGATTCGGAGCAGAGCCCGTTGGCATTAAGTATCCGCCCGAACGTTTTGCTTCACCAATAGCAACAAAATTAGAGTTAACGTCGGTTAATCGTGAGTTTGTATGAACCGTATCATCACCCTCGCGCTGTCTAGCTCCTACAACAACTTTGTTTTTCCAAGTTGCGTTTTCAACGCTACCTTCGGCTTCTAGAGTTCCGACAAAAACAGTCGCATTCAGGTAGTTATCATCACTGTAAGTGTTGTAACCTACGCCATAGACCGTAGTTCCATCAGTGACAAGGTCACGCATGCTCCCTTGAGCTAACCTTTCTCCATCTTTAGATGTGCCACTTGGCCAAGCCAATTCACTGACGGTTCCGCTTTGATCCCAAATCGCTGCTTTTGATGTGTGGTGAGATCCATTGGTATTGCTTGCTGTTCGAGAAACACTGCCAACAGTAAAATTGCCGTCTGTGCTCCAAGCATGGCTTTGCACAACACTTGCGTCACCATCGCCAGTAAGAATATTTGGCTCTACTGGTGCAACTACGGTATTTCGTGTTTCTAATGTAGAAGTATTTTCTGTGCTAACTTTACTCTGATTACCGACAGCTGCACCACCCTCGGTAAGCTGGTTGATAACATTGTTATATTCATTTTTATAAGCAGCAGAATCTTCTTCTATGAACGCTAACGCATTAGAAGTAAAGTCTTTACTACGTTCTTTATTCCACGGCGTCCAGTTTACTGAAGCCCATGAGTCACAGGTGGAATAGCGAAGCTGGTTGTAACAGTAACGCTCAAAGTCTTTGAGTTCTTGGATGTAATAAAAGCCAGCGTCTAATCCGAATGGGATTTCTTCACGATAGCTGTTCCCATCCACGGCTTGTGTCGCTGAAATCGGCGTAGTGCGAGTTTCCATTGCAAGTTTAAACTGCTCTGGCGTGCAGTTTGCTGCTGCATCAAAGCAGCCTAAAGTGAAAGGTGAACCTGTTGAAGGATCTGTACCTGCATCGCCCTGTTGAATTGCAACCCCGTAAGCCGTTTGGTAGTCACCGTTTGAACCATGATCCTGAGGTGAAACCTCAACAACTTGATACAATGCCGCTTGTGCGTTCATTGTGGTACCAACCATCATTGCAATGGCGGTCAATTTGAATTTATTACTACAATTCATTGAATTCTTAACTATCCTGTTGCATTGCTTCGAGTTCTTCCCATCTCTCGAATGCGATTTCCAACTCCTGCTCTAGTGCAGCAAGCTGTTCCAATACCGGCTGAGTTTGCTCTACAGGTTTAGCAAAGAACTCTGGATCGTTCACTTGCTCCTGAAGGCTCTCGATATCCGACTCTAATTGTTCAAGTTTAGCTGGTAGAGCCTCTAATTCTCTTTGCAGCTTATACGATAACTTCTTCGAATTGTTCTTAGGTTGCGTAGTTTTGGGAGTTTCCTCAACCACTTTCTCTTTCTTCGTTGGTTTTTCAACCTGACTGCGCGAAGCAAGAACTTGGTCACGCTGCTGTTTAGCATCATGATAACCACCAACGAACTCTTCGATTATACCGTTACCCTCAAAAATCCAGCTGGTTGTTACTGTGTTGTCTACGAACTCACGGTCGTGACTCACTAACAATAATGTACCCTGATAATTGGCAAGCATTTCTTCTAAAAGTTCCAACGTTTCGATATCCAAATCGTTAGTTGGTTCATCAAGAATAAGTAAGTTGTTTGGTTTCAACAAGATACGGGCTAGCAATAATCGGTTTTTCTCACCACCGGAAAGTGCCTTAACCGGGGTTCTGGCGCGCTTAGGTGCAAATAAGAAGTCTTGGAGATAACTCAGCGCATGACGCTGACGTCCCCCAACCATTACTTCTTGTTTCCCATCCGCTAAGTTATCGATCACTGTCTTTTCTGGATCCAAAATCTCTCGGTACTGATCAAAGTACGCGACTTCTAATTTTGTTCCGCAGTGTAAACGACCAGACTGCGCTTCCAATTGCCCTAGTAGCAATTTAAGTACCGTACTCTTACCGCAGCCATTTGGTCCGATAAGTGCAATACGGTCACCACGCATGATGTTAAAGCTAAAGTCGTCGACAATTGTCTTGCCTTCGTAAGCAAAAGATACATTTTCTGCTTCAAATACAATCTTACCTGAACGAGAAGCATCATCGATGTTTAGGTTAACTTTACCTTGAACTTCACGACGGTCACGACGCTCTTCACGAAGTTTTTTAAGGGCTCGAACACGGCCTTCATTACGAGTACGACGTGCTTTAATGCCTTGACGAATCCACACTTCTTCCTGAGCTAGTTTCTTATCGAACTCAGCATTTTGCATTTCTTCGACGCGAAGCATTTCTTCTTTGTCATTCAAATACTGTTCGTAATTACCAGGGAAAGAAGCTAATTGACCGCGATCTAAGTCGACGATGCGTGTCGCCATCGACTTGATGAATGCACGGTCGTGAGAAATAAAGATGATCGAGCCTTTGAAGTCTTTTAAGAAGTTCTCTAACCATTCGATCGTTGTCACATCGAGATGGTTTGTTGGCTCATCAAGAAGCAATACATCAGGATCACAAACCAGCGCACGAGCTAAAGCAGCTTTACGTTGCCAGCCACCGGATAGATCGGTCAGTTTGGTTTCTGGGCTTAGTTTTAAAGCGCCAAGTACGTTCTTAACACGGTCATCAAAGCGCCAAGCGTTAGAATGATCAAGTTGCTCTTGAACTTTCGCCAAACGGTTAATGTTCTTCTCACTTGGGTCTTGAGCAACAAGATCGAGAAGATCGTGATAGATCTTCAATTGTTCGCCGATTTCAGCCAAACCGCCAGATACGTATTCGTAAACCGTACCCTCTTGATTGCGCGGTGGATCTTGTTCAAGCCGAGAAACTACTACGTCTTGAGTTATTTGAATCTTGCCATCATCCAACAAAATGTCGCCGGCAAGCACTTTCATTAACGTGGACTTACCTGCTCCGTTACGACCAACTAAACAAACGCGTTCGTTTTCTTGAAGAGCGAACTCCGCTTTGTCTAGCAATGGGTGGTCACCAAATGCAAGTTGTGCGTTATGAATGGTAAGTAATGCCATTATTATCCAACCAATGTGTGAGTTGTTCTAAGTCAAACGGCCAGTTCAACTCAGAATCTTGATATTTTAATACGGGTATTGTGACGCCGTAACGAGAAAATAGTACATCATCGAACGCAATATCAATGATATCTGTTTGCTCGGCCAAACCGACTTGGTCTACTAGAGCAAATGCCATCTCACAAAGATGGCATCCCTCCGTGCTATACAATATCAGCACGTATTAATCCTTTTGTTTATACTACGCGTGCGTTACTAGCCAACAGTTATGAATCTGTTTATTACGCGCAAAATCTAATGGTAACGTTTGAGAAGAAATATTCTGAGCCTTCAAACCCAATTCAGCGAGTGATTCTTCATCCATCTTGAAGTGACGTTTGTTATTTGAAAATACGATTGTGCCTTCACTTCTCAGTAAACGTTTGAGGTTCTTCATTAGCTTAATGTGGTCACGTTGTACATCGAATGATGTTTCCATACGCTTAGAGTTAGAGAACGTAGGTGGGTCAATAAAGATCAAGTCGTACTCACCTTTTGCGTTTTCTAGCCATTGCAAACAGTCCGCTTGTTCATATTTATGTTGGCGCCCTACACAGCCATTAAGCTGCATATTGTCTTTCGCCCAGTTCAAGTAGGTGTTTGACATATCGACAGTTGTAGTGGAACGCGCACCACAAACTGCAGCGTGCACTGTTGCACTACCAGTGTAAGCAAACAAGTTAAGGAAATCTTTACCCTGTGCCATTTCGCCAAGACGACGACGAGTGATCTTATGATCCAAGAACAGGCCTGTGTCTAAGTAGTCATGAAGGTTCACGATCAGCTTCACACCGTACTCGTTTACTTCGAGCGTCTCTGATACCTGACCTAATTTTTGGTACTGGCTTCGACCTTTCTGCTTCTCACGAACTTTCAGTACAACTTTGTTCGCTTCGACACCTGTCACCTGAATCGTCGCACGGATAATGTCCGTTAGACGACGCTTGGCTTTTTCTTCAGGGATGTTCTTAGGTGCTGCGTACTCTTGAATCACAATTTGATCGCCGTACACGTCGATCGCTACGTTGTATTCTGGAAGGTCTGCATCGTAGATACGATAGCAGTCTAGTTTCTCTTTACGCGCCCACTTGCCAATCTTGCCAATGTTTTTCTTCAAACGGTTTGAGAAGTCTGGTGCGATTTGAACGTTAGTATCTGCACCTTTAACTTCATCAGCGCTGCGCTCGGCAATGCTGTAGTTCTTTTGGTGACACGGTAACGCACCGTTGTTCAATTTAAACTGTTTATCAGCGCGCATACGAAGGCAACTCAAGAGCTCGTCTGAGCTAGAGAAGATAGATGCTTTACATCCGCCAAACTCAGATTTTAGCTGTCCACCGAATGCGGTATAGAGCGCAATCAGCCCCGGCTCAGTTCCTAGACGCTCACCGTAAGGTGGGTTTGAAACGATAACACCGTGTTCAAATCCTGCGGGACGAGTAATAGTTGCAGCATCACCTTGCGCAAACTCAATCAACTCTTCAACACCTGCTCTGCGGGCGTTTTCTTGAGCGACTTTTAATACTTTGGGGTCGTTATCGAATCCAAAAAACTTAGCGTCAACTTTCTTGACACCCCGTCTAGCTTGAACATTAGCCTCTGATTTAATCTCAGCCCAGGTCTCCGGTTCAAAGTCTTCCAAAACTTCGAAGCCCCATTGTTTGCGCTTAACGCCAGGTGCCATGTTGGCTGCCATCATTGCCGCTTCAATAAGCAAAGTACCAGAACCACACATTGGATCGAGTAATGGTTGATGCCCATCCCAGCCACAACGCATGATAATCGCAGAAGCAAGCGTTTCACGTAATGGCGCACGACCCGATTCTGGTCGATAACCACGCTGATGAAGACCACTACCTACCATGTCTATCCCAAGCAACGCTTTATCTTTATGCAAACGAACGTGAATACGAATATCTGGGCGTTCTTTGCTGATATTAGGACGTGGCAAGCCTTTATTCTCAAAGCAATCTACGATGCCATCTTTGACCTTCATAGCCCCGTATTGGCTATTTCTAATCTCACGGTTTGTGCCGTTAAAGTCCACAACAAAGCGTTTAGAGCTATGAAACTGGTTAACCCAGTTAATAGTGGAAGTGGATAGATACAAGTCCATGTCGTTGTTACACGTGAACTCAGATAAAACACGTACAAATCGAGACGCTAAACGGCTCCACAAACAACAGCGATAAACCTGTTCGTTTGTCGCTTTAAATTTTACGCCTGCCTGTACTGGTTTCGCATTTTCAATGCCTAGTTTAGTCAGTTCTTCAACAAGCAAATTTTCCATGCCATTTGAAGTTACCGCGAGATATTGATTCATAGTGTTCTTTCGCTGATAAAAAATGGCTTCAATTATACCTGACTTTACGATCAATGCCTCGTTTTTAAAGGTATTTTCCCACCCGTTAGTTCAAATCATCACCACTCAAATGATCTAAAACTTTCAACATCTTTAGTTTGAATGTTTTTCATTCATGAACGTATTTTGTTTCCTTTAGAAGAAGTGAATACTTATTTACATGCATTTTGGTATATACCAGCCTGAGTTGATTGATGTAAGTTACTTACAAATACCCTTTATAGGGGAATAAATAGGGTTGTTTTAGGCGATAGGTTGCCTAATTAAAGGAGTAATCCAATTGAAATAAGTAAAATAAAAGTGACCAGCTTCATGTTTGCATGCATAGAAAACAAACAGTTTCATGGTCTTTCGGATTGGAGTGTCAGAGGAAAGGACAAAAAAAATCGACCCAATAAGGTCGATTAAGGCAAACAAAGGAACGAAATAAAGAAAAATTAAACCGCTTTAACCCACCATTGCCATAGGGGTCATTGCAAAGAGGTGGTTTGCACAAGCCATGCGATCATGCATTACTTTAATCGGCTGCCCAAATTGAAGCGCCTTATTGCCATCAAGAACAAAGGCTTCTTGGTTAACATAAGCACATAAGCTCGATGTTTCGCCTGGTTCTAGAACGATGAACATACCATCAGAATATTGATTTGTGAGGAAGACCATGTCCCCTTCTTGAGGTTCATAATCAGAGGACTGTGCATCGAAGAACCAGCTCTTAGGCTGTACAGGTTTATGAAAACGCTTTGCAGCAACACAATACAGTGTTAATTCAGCTTGGCGATATTCACTGATATCGAGACAGCGAATGCGCTCATTAAACGTTTGAAATGCGCTGGCGTCATCAACGGTAAATTCACTGTTTGAGAAGGCACAGTTAACCAACAATTTTCGGGATAGATTGGTTTGGAAAATCATTTCCTCCCCCAGATCCAGCATTAAGCAAGCTTTTTGCTCGTCAAAATACCAATTCCATTTGTCGCTGGGTTTAAGCATTATTCCGTTCTCTCTTGACTAGTTAAATCAGTGGTAAAGAGGTAAGACGCTTAATTACCTACTCGTGATTTTTAAATTCTACAAACGAACGGATAAAAAAAAAGAGGAAACAAAATCCTCTTTTTTATGTAACAGGTACTGATTTTTCAGTAGTTTTTGATGTATATGTTAAAGATTTTTAACAATATCACGTACGAGACCTGGGCCGTGGTAAATAAAGCCAGTGTAGACTTGAACAAGTTTAGCGCCTGCCATGATCTTTTCTTTGGCTGCAACATAGGAATCTACACCACCAACACCGATAATTGGAAGTTTGTCTCCAAGCTCTTCATGAAGCTTACGTACGACCTCCGTAGAGCGTGATTGCACAGGGCGACCACTCAAGCCACCTGCCTCATTGGCGTGTTTCATCCCTTCTACGATCGTGCGATCCAAAGTTGTGTTAGTCGCGATCACACCATCTATATTGTTTTTCAATAAAGAATCGCAGATTTGGCAGATTTCATCGTCACTTAAATCCGGCGCAATCTTTAATGCTAACGGGACATACTTGTTGTATTTCTCTGATAACTCCGCTTGTTTCGCTTTTAATTCGGAAAGCAGTTCATCAAGCGCTTCACCATATTGAAGTGAACGAAGACCTGGAGTGTTTGGCGATGAGATGTTTACTGCAATATAGCCAGCATACTCATACACTTTTTCCATACAAATCAGGTAGTCCTCTGCCCCTTTCTCAATTGGCGTATCTTTATTTTTACCGATATTAATTCCGAGAACACAATTGAATTTTGCTCGTTTAACATTCTCGATCAAATTATCAACGCCTAGGTTATTAAAGCCCATGCGGTTGATGATCCCTTCTGCTTCCACTAAACGGAATAAGCGTGGTTTATCATTACCTGGTTGTGGTCGTGGCGTTACAGTGCCGACTTCGACAAAGCCAAAGCCCATGGCATCAAATGCTTCAATACATTCGCCGTTTTTATCTAAACCAGCCGCAAGACCAACAGGGTTACGGAATGTTAGACCCATACACTCAACTGGACGAGTTGGTAACTGTTGGCGGTAAAAGAGATCAAGTGGTGTGCCGTTAAAGCGTTGGAAGTTCTTGATTGCAAGATCATGTGCCTTCTCGGCATCGAGTTGGAAAAAGCCAGTTCTGGCTAGACGGTAAAGCATTGTGCCTCCGAAAGAAAAAAGCCCCGTATAAACGGGACAATATTATTTATCGTTTTTCATCGTAATTCAATGAAAATGAACGTAATAAGTAAAAACCTATATCTTTATAAGATTTTTAAATATAAAACAAACAATTACAATCAAGTTTCTGCGATAAAAATCGTAACTAACCGCTTAAAAGCAATCGATTTCACTCTGTTTTAATTTCAACCAAATGTGACAATGTAACCATTTTCGTTCCAAATGTGAATAATAGATAATAAAAAGCCCCGTTAAATAACGAGGCTTTTACTTATGACTTGATTATTCCACTACTCTTTCGATGAGCAGTTGAGGTTTAAAAGTACTAGCTCTCGAAGTGCTACAGAGAACTTAGCAAATTCGTGTACTGAGCCAACTTTGAACTCGTTTAAGATACTCTCCCAGCGGTGCAACGATTGCTCGTTAGTTTCAATCCAATCTTCTAACGCAGCCATCACGTCAAGCTCTTCGGTTGAGCAGCCACAAGTCAGTACCTGAGCGGTAAGTTGACGTTGTTGCCAGTCCAGATCTTCACGGAATGCCGCTCTTGCAAGTGCTTGCCAGTTGTTATCAACGGCTTGGCTATTAATTTGCTTCAAGAACCAATGCAACGATAAACGGTCACCCAAGTTAAAGTAGAGTTTCGATGCTTGCTCAACCGTTTTACCTGTTTCACTTGCTACTGATGAAATATCCAGTGCAGATTGTAAGCTTGATAAGCGGGCAACTTGGTGAGCGAGTTTCTCTTCAACCCCTTTCTCTATCCAACCTTGAGCCAACTCATTGTGTTCTTCAACTTCAGACTCAACTAACATAGTGTCTAGGGTTTCAGTGATAACATTGACATCTTGCTTGTAGATAGCAATCAACTCACCGACCGTGCATTTGCCGCTACGGTTACGAAGCAACCAGCGTGCAATTCGACGCAGTGCTCGGCGCACGTAAAACATAATTTCGTATTGAGCTTGCGCTGTCGCAACGTTATCAAGTTTGCGAGTTTGCTTGAGGATTTCTTCTAAATCAAAGATTTCTCTAGCCGCACTGTAAGCGTTGGCAATATCGACAACACTTGCACCAGTTTCTTCTTGCAAACGAGTAACGAAGTTACAGCCCATTTCATTAACCATCTGGTTAGCCAATGCTGTAGCGATAATTTCAGCTCGCAGTGGGTGATTAACCATTTGATCTTTATAGTTACGTCGTAACGCACTTGGGAAATATTCAACAAGTTGTTTTGCATGGAATTCATCATTTGCGATTTCATCCGTAACAAGTTGCTGTTTAAGTACCATTTTACCGTAGGCAACTAACACTGATAGCTCAGGGCGAGTCAGACCTAGTCCCTGTTTTTCACGCTCGATTAGCGTTTCATCATCAGGAATGTATTCGAGAGCACGATCCAAGTACCCTGCTTTCTCCATAGTGTGGATGAATCGAATTTGCTCCTTAACAATGCCAACACCTTGCTGTTCAGTAACAGAGATCGACTCCGACTGACGGTAAGCATCATCCAAGACAATTTCACCCACTTCGTCTTCCATAGACTCTAGAATTTGGTTACGTTGCTTAACCGTAAGATCGCCATTTGAAACCAGTCCATTGAGGAAGATCTTGATGTTGACTTCATTATCCGAACAGTCAACGCCACCTACGTTATCAACGAAGTCCGTGTTCACTCGACCGCCAGTTAGTGCGTATTCGATACGACCAAGCTGAGTCATACCCAAGTTACCACCTTCGCCAACCACTTTGGCTCTTAAGTCACGGCCGTCAATGCGCAGCATGTCGTTAGCACGGTCGCCAACATCTGTATGAGTTTCTGTCGATGATTTAACGTAAGTGCCGATACCACCATTCCAAAGCAGATCGACTTTCATTTTCAAGATCATCTTTATCAGATCGTTAGGCGCTAAAGATGCTTTCTTAGTACCTAACATTTTCTGAATTTCTGGCGTCAACTGGATCGATTTTGATCGACGAGAGAAGATGCCACCACCTTGAGAGATCAAGTCTTTGTTGTAATCTTCCCAGCTAGATCTTGGCAGATTAAACAAGCGGTTACGCTCTTCCCAGCTGCTGGCTGAATCTGGATTTGGATCAATAAAGATATGCATGTGGTTAAACGCAGCTTGCAATCGAATATGCTTCGATAACAGCATACCGTTACCGAACACGTCACCTGCCATATCACCTACACCGATTGCAGTAAAATCAGTGGTCTGACAGTTGATGCCCATTTCACGGAAGTGACGTTTAACAGATTCCCAACCACCTTTTGCGGTGATACCCATTGCTTTGTGATCGTAACCGTTTGAACCACCTGAAGCGAATGCGTCGCCTAGCCAGAAGTTGTATTCTGCAGAAACAGAGTTTGCCAAATCTGAGAAGGTTGCTGTGCCTTTATCGGCAGCCACTACTAGGTATGGGTCATCTTCATCGTGACGAACAACGTTTTGTGGTGGTACTACTTCTCCTTCAATGATGTTATCTGACACATCAAGCAATGCACGGATAAAGCGTTTGTAACAACGCTGACCTTCCGCAAAAATTTCATCACGCGTGGTGAGAGATGGCTGGCGTTTACAAACGAAGCCGCCTTTTGCACCCACAGGTACGATAACAGTGTTCTTAACCTGTTGCGCTTTCACTAAGCCAAGAATCTCCGTACGGAAGTCTTCTTGACGATCTGACCAACGCAAACCACCACGAGCCACTTTTCCACCACGAAGGTGAACACCTTCAATATCTGGTGCGTAAACAAAGATCTCGAATGCAGGTACAGGCTGCGGAATCTCAGGAATATCACTTGGCTTCATTTTCAAAGATAACCAAGGCTTAGGCTGCTTATTCTCGTCTACTTGGTAGTAGTTGGTACGAAGCGTCGCCATGATCATTTCGATATAACGACGAATAATACGATCATCATCCAAGCTCTCTACACGATCCAACTGCTCTGTTAGCTTTTTAATTAGATCGTTTTGGCCTTTCTCGCTGCCTTTGTGTTTCGGATCAAATCGCTTGGTGAACAGCTTGACTAGACCTGTCGCTAAGTCTGGGTAGTGGCTTAGCGTATCTTCGATGTACTGCTGACTGAATGGGAAGCCGACTTGGCGCATGTATCGTGCGTAAGCGCGAAGAATGGAAATCTCACGGCCAGATAAAGACGCACCTAATAACAATCGGTTGAAACCATCACTTTCAAGATTACCCGCCCAAATGGCAGCAAATGCTTGTTGGAAACGGTCACGAGCTTCACGAAGGTCAACGGTTTTCTCGCTCTTATGCAGCATAGAGAAGTCAAGAATCCAGAAAGTCTGCCCGTTGTTTTTCTCGATCTCATATGGCGATTCGCCAATCACACGCAAACCAAGGTTTTCCAACATCGGCATTACGTCAGAAAGGTGAATTGGTTCATCGCGATGGTATAACTTTAAGCGGACAGCTTTGGAATCTGCACCCTCTTCTTGAGGTCGGTAGAACAACATGCCAAGTTTATTATCATCACTTAACGCTTCTAAGCGCTCGATATCTGCAACCGCAGAACCTGGCATCATGTCCTCTTTGTATGAGCGAGGGAACGCACTCATATATTCTTTTGAAAGAGGAAGGCCTTTGCTTTCACCAAAGTTAGCAATGATGGATTCTTTTAGTCTGTCATCCCAAGAGGTAGAAACTTCCATTAGATTTTGCTCGATCTTTTTCACGTCTACGTCAATGTTGTTATTGTCTACACGAACAATGTAATGTGTTCTCGCTAGTGGGCTTTCTGAGAAGTACGTTGTAAATTCAACCTCTTGCTCGCAACCAAAGTACTGCTTAAGAATGCGTTGAGTTTGACGACGCAATTCTGTGTTGTAACGATCTTTAGTGACATAAACCATGCAACTGAAGAAACGACCAAATGGGTCTTTACGAACAAACAAACGCAGCAAGTCACGATCTTGCATTTGTACAACACCCATTCCCACCTCAAGCAGCTCTTCTTCATTAGCTTGAAGCAACTCGTCGCGTGGGTAGTTTTCTAAGATATTGTGCAATGCTTTGTATGAGTATGATCCGTGACGGTATCCACTTGCTTCAAGGATACGGTCAACTTTTTCACGGATCAAAGGAATACTTTGTACCGCTTGGTTGTAAACGGCGGAGGTATATAAACCAGTAAAGCGATGCTCACCTATTACTTTACCGTTTTCATCAAACTTCTTAATACCGATGTAATCAGTATAAGCTGGACGGTGGATACGAGATGCTTTGTTACCTTTGGTGATGATCAGAGCGTATGGTTTTTTCGCTTCTAATCGCGCTGAATCTGATAATTCAGAGAGCTTGACGCTACGCACGCGCTTGTCATCAGCAAACAGACCTAGTCCTTTTTCTTTAGCAGGAACAAGTTCGGTATCACCATTGACCTCTTTTAAGTCATAATCTTTATAACCCATAAAGGTAAAGTTATGATCTTCTAGCCAACGAAGAAATGCGATCGTTTCATCCATACGATCCGTTTGGATAGAAACACGATCTTTATTTTTCTCAAGTTCATCAGTAACAAACTTAAGCTTATCAACCATCTGCTTCCAGTCATCAACGACTAAGCGAGTATCAGATAGAATTCTTAACAGCTCTTCTTTAAGCGCTTGCATCTCGTCTTTACTAGTAAGGCGGTCTACCTCTATGTGGAAAAGTGATTGAAGAACACCACCCTCACCGTTTACGTCTGTAACTTGGCCTTTTTTATCACGCTGAATCTGTGTTGGGTTATTCAACATTAGGTGACAAACAAGATCCAAACGTGCTAAAGCCATTTTGACTGAGTCCACTAAGAATGGACTATCTGGAACAACAATTTCTACGATTGTGTGTGTGGATTGCCAGCCTTGACGACTTACGGTCGGGTTAAATACTCGAACCGAAATCTCTTCTGGTTTTTTTTCATTGATATGGTGCCAAAGGCTAACGACAGCACCATAAAGGTCGGATTCGTTTCGCTGAATTAGATCATCATCAGCAATGTTACTGAATAAGTGTTGAGCAAGTTTAGTTACAAGCGTTTGGTGAGAAAGCTCGAGTTTGTCTTGAATCAGTTGGTAAACCTTTTCAAGCAGAACCGGCACTACATTTTCACGCGCGGTCATATTCACACTCCACATTAGAATTGTTGTTTTGTAGGGGGACTTAGTAGCTAGGTTGTTACCTTAGAAACTAAGCATAGGTAATGCATGTGCCCATTGTAAAAGCATAATTACAAATGTTTAACAACTAATCGTAGTGGTAAGAGGTGAAATGTCCGATTCTGTGACTAAGATTCCTATTTAACTCTCTGCAAATACAATACATCACAGAGTTTCTAACTTAAGAAACTTATTATTTTGGTCAGTTGTTAGTCTAAACTGGCCTCTAACGCCCAATTGACTAAGAAATGGTCTAAATCTCGCGGCGGGTAACTGCAAACGCAAACCGTTGTGTGTGACAACTTGAACAACACTTGCCGCACCAGAATAATGAGATAAAAACGTTTGATATGAAATGTTGAGATTGAAGTAGTAATAGTTCATGAAGTGAAAACTAAGTGACATAAACAAATAAGGTGGTCTTAATGACCACCCTATTGTGTTGTTTACTATTCGTCTAGTGCTTTAGTCACTTTTTCGAATAGATCTTTAGCAAGATTATCCATTGCTTTGAGCTTTTCAAGTTCTGCACGAATCATTGCTTGGCGAGCTTCATCGTATTTACGGAACTTAAGCAAAGGATCAATCATTCGAGAAGCTACTTGTGGGTTCGAATCATTTAGTTGGCGAAGAATTTCACCGGCAAATTGGTAACCTACACCGGATTTATCATGGAAACGTACAGGGTTCGCACTTAAGAACGAGCCAATTAAGCTGCGCGTACGGTTCGGATTTTTCAAACTAAATGCTTCGTGGTTCATGGTTGCTTTTACTTTTTCAAGAGCATCCTCTGCAGGATTGCTACCTTGCAGTGCAAACCACTTATCCATAACCAAACCATCGTGCTTCCATTTATCGCTATAATCAGCCATAAGTGCTTCACGACACTCGAGCTGAGCGTTATTTGCGGCACTCATCGCAGCAATCGTATCTGTCATGTTATTTGCAGATGCGTACTGCGCGTTGACTAAATCATTACCTTTTTCCGTATATGCTAGGTACTGAAGGCAACGGTTACGTAAAGCACGCTTGCCAATAGCAGCATGGTCGATCGTATACTCTGTTTGCTTAAGCGTGTGATAAGTCGCACTTAGCTCATCTTCTAATTCCTTAGAAAGTGACACTGTAATGCTGTTTAGCACTTTGTCTACGGCATCGATATCAATTTGCTGGTACCAACCAGTAATCTCATTGATTGAAGGCATAGAGAAAACTTGAGCAATGAAAGCAGGCTCAAGCGTTT
The DNA here is from genome assembly GCF_033339515.1 of Vibrio sp. 2130-1. NCBI lineage: Bacteria > Pseudomonadati > Pseudomonadota > Gammaproteobacteria > Vibrionales > Vibrionaceae > Vibrio > Vibrio sp. 2130-1. Next base: position 206,982 of record NZ_JAWOUT010000005.1, on the reverse strand, counting down.
CATCCAACAGCACACCGCGGAAAGCATCTATCACACCTTCAGAAAGCGATACTTCTTGTCCCGCTTGAACGTTTTTCACATTCTGACGAATGTATTTAGCCAATAGCATTTGGCTAGCGTCCCATCGAGCAAAATCGTTCGTTGCGTGCTTCATCAAGAAGACTAACTCGTCATCGCTGTAATCGTATTCTAATTTGACTGGTGCCGAGAATTCACGCAACAAAGATGGCACTGGCTGTTCTTCGACATTTTCAAATACGAACGTTTGCTTATCTTGTTTAATATCCAGCACGTTATTAACTGATTCACCGTTAATCACCAGTGGGATAACTCGACCTTTCGAATCATACAACTCGATATCGAACGGAATATGCAGCGCTTGTTTTTCTGCTTGGTCTTGCGTCTGCTCCGTAAATTGCTCTACCGTTAGTGCGTAAGTTTTTGCATCAGCGTTGTATTCGCTATTTACGCGCAGCGTTGGTGTACCCGATTGGCTGTACCACAGACGGAACTGTTTTAAATCAACACCGGTGGCATCTTCCATTGCAGAAACAAAGTCTTCACACGTCGCGGCGGTACCATCGTGACGTTCAAAATAAAGTTTCATTCCTTTTTGGAAGCCCTCTTCGCCAAGGAGTGTATGGTACATACGAATAACTTCGCTGCCCTTTTCATACACCGTTAGCGTGTAGAAGTTATTCATCTCAATGACTTTGTCAGGACGAATCGGGTGAGACATTGGGCTTGCATCTTCCGCAAATTGAGGACCACGAATAATACGTACGTTATCAATACGGTTATCAGCACGAGAGCCTAAGTCAGAAGAGAATTCTTGGTCTCGGAATACGGTTAAGCCTTCTTTTAGACTTAGTTGGAACCAGTCACGACAAGTGACACGGTTGCCAGTCCAGTTGTGGAAGTACTCATGACCGATCACAGCTTCGATGCCTAAATAATCACGATCTGTCGCAGTTTGATCGTTCGCCAGCACATATTTTGAGTTAAAAATGTTCAAGCCTTTGTTTTCCATTGCACCCATGTTGAAGAAATCAACAGCAACGATCATGTAAATATCCAGATCGTATTCTAGGCCAAAGCGTTCCTCATCCCACTTCATCGAGTTGATCAGCGATGTCATCGCATGGCCTGCACGATCTAAGTTACCTTTATCAACAAAGATTTCTAAATCAACACTGCGACCTGACATCGTTGTATATTTGTCACGCAATACATCAAAGTCGCCTGCAACAAGGGCGAACAAGTAAGCTGGTTTTGGATGCGGATCCTGCCATTGAACCCAGTGACGACCGTTCTCTGCATCGCCTTCTGCAATTCGGTTACCATTGCTCAGCAAATATGGGTAAGCAGCTTTATCTGCGATCACTTTTGTTGTGTATTTTGCTAGAACATCCGGACGGTCTAGATAGTACGTGATACGGCGAAAGCCCTCAGCCTCACACTGAGTACAAAATGCACCGCCTGATTTGTACAAACCTTCGAGTGCTGTATTCGCTTCAGGATCAATTTTGGTGACGATTTCAAGTTCAAACTCGGATGGAAGATCGGTCAGTACCAGCGATGACTCCTTCACCTCGTGATGAGCCCAATCCTCACCATTTACTTTTACAGCGCGTAGCTCAAGCCCTTCGCCATCGAGTTCTAGCGTTGTTGTATCGCCTTTTTGAGCAACTTTTGATACCGCCGTAACGATTGTGTCATTGTCATATAGATCAAAAGTAAGATCGATATCAGTAATCACATGAGATGGCTCTTTATAATCTTTACGATATTTGGCCAGGGGAGCTTGAGACATGAGCATAAATCCTTGTATGTCGAACAACAAAAATACCAGACTGCATGATCAAAAATGCAGTTCTGGTATCACTATATAAGCTATTTGTAGGGGTTGTGGTATCAGAATACAAGTCTTTCCATCAAAAAACGGAGCTTTTAGTGCTCTAGCTCCGTTTTTTGATTAACATTTAAACAACATTAATGACTTACCGTACGCACGTGTAATTTGGCGCATGTTAAAGGCATCATGGCGTAACTCTATTGAGTACGGCGTACATATCACCATTGGAATCTTCGATCGTTAGCTCATTCTTGTTGAGCTTATACGTGGTTCCATGCTCGCCATTTTCATACAACAGAACCAAAAACTCATCTTCTGTGTAAAACACACCTTGTTTGATGGACTCATCCCCTTCTTCGTTCGAAACCCTAAACATGAACACGAAATCAGGTTGAAGTATCAAATCCATCTGATTAATGTTGTTTGCCACAAGACCGTCACCAGATACGTGAGAGCTAGACCAAATACCTGCAAGTGAATTAGATAATCCTTTAGTGAACGTTACACCATTAAGATCAAGCGTATTATGGTTGTTGCGATAGGCATAAATTTGAGGCTCGTCGGTGTTTAAACCAAGAACGATTGTGTCTTCATTTGCGTTATACAGCCCTTCCCAATGGTCAACGGAATAGTCCTTCTTTTGAATATCAATAGAAAAGCTGTAGTCAGAACCTAATGAGAGTTTGATCGCACGAAAGTTTTCAGCCGACTCTTCGGGGTTTGGGTTCATCAAATACCAGTCTCCGATGAGAAACGGCGTGTCAAAGTGACTTAATTCATCTTCTCTGGTGTTTTCTCCACCAAGCACACTAAAGCAGCAAAAGCTAAGTAAAATAAAGAACCACTTCATATCGGCATCCTTATCGTTTTCTTTTAGCTTAGCCAGTAGTCCTCACTTTCGCGAAATTTTAGATGTAGATCACGTAAATTATTGGGGGAAAATAAGCGAATATCTTGCTCGATATCGAGACAGCGGAAGACAAAAAGGCATAAAAAAAGAGTGAATCTGAAAGACTCACTCTTTTTATTCTAAATTGCCAGTTATTATGACTGATTTTCCTGCTTAAGTAGATCGACCATAATCGCGACAGACTCATCTAAATAAACATCAGGAGCCTCGTAGTCTTTTGGTATGTCATCCAATGTTTTGAATGCTTTTTTACCCAAAGCAACTTGACGTTCATTTATGCGTTGTAATCGAAGGGCTTCCGCTTTATCCGATTCAGCTTTACGAACTTTCTCGTTCAAAGACAAAGTATTATCGTCTTTTTCTTTACGATATTTCTCGATGTCTTCATTGATAAAGCGGAACTCCATCTCATCAGAAATACGCTTGTTATGAAGAGCAGTAAGTTTTTCAACTAAGGCGTCGTTACTTGGAAACGTTTGATATTGTGCTTTATCAATCTGATCCCAAGGTAAAGCATTGTCTTCAACACTTTCACCTGTTTCAGAAGCCTCAATTGGCGTTGGGTACGAAATATCTGGTGCAACACCGCGATTTTGCGTACTTCCACCGTCAATACGATAAAACTTCTGAATCGTGTACTGAACATAACCTAGCTCTTTATCGAAAAGATCGTAAATATGATTCAGTGAACGATGTTGCTGAACTGTACCTTTACCGAAAGAGTTTTCACCTAAGATGATTGCACGATTATAATCTTGCATTGCCGCTGCAAAAATTTCAGATGCTGAAGCACTGTAGCGGTTAATCAACACCGTCAATGGGCCATCATAGCTCACTTTTCCATCGGTATCGGCATTCACCTTGATGCGGCCATAGCTGTCACGAACTTGAACTACAGGACCTTCTTTAATGAATAAACCTGTCAATGCCGTCGCTTCTGTTAGCGCACCACCACCATTGTTACGTAGATCAACGATTACGCCGTCAACGTTTTTGGTTTTCAACTCAGCTAGTAATTTATCGGTGTCTTTCGATAAGCCGACGTAGAAACTTGGTACTTCTAAAATACCAATCTTCTTACCGTCTTTTTCGATGATTTCTGACTTAACCGCACGATCTTCTAAGCGAACTTTGTCACGAACAATTGTGACAATGTAACTCTTCGCATCGTTACCTTCTGGCAAGATCTGTAGATTAACCTTTGTGCCTTTAGGGCCTTTAATCAACTGAACAACATCATCCAGACGCCAACCGATCACGTCGACAATTTCTTCACCGTCTTGTCCAACACCAGTGATTCGGTCCCCTTCACCAAGTTGCTTACTCTTCGACGCCGGACCGCCAACAACAAGTGAACGAATTACTGTGTAATCGTCTGTCATTTGCAAAACGGCACCGATGCCTTCTAGAGAAAGGTTCATTTCCGATTGGAATTGCTCGGCATTACGTGGAGAAAGGTAGCTTGTATGAGGGTCAACCTGTCGCGCGAAGGCATTCATATATAACTGAAATGCGTCTTCATTGTTGGTCTGTGTGATGCGCTTCATCGCGTTGTTATAACGCTTCTCTAAAACTTCTTTAATCTCTGGCCACTCTTTGCCAGTCAGTTTCAGATTTAACGCGTCATATTTCACACGCTTGCGCCACAACTCGTTGAGCTCTGCTTCGTCTTTTGGCCATGCGGCTTCAGAGCGGTCTAACTCTATCTCGTCATCGGTATCAAACTTGATCTCTTCATCGAGTAGAGTTAACGCATAAGCAAAACGGTCGAAGCGCTTCTGCATTGAGAGGTTGTAAACATCAAAAGCAATTTGGTTGTTGCCCGATTTAAGCTGATCATCAAGCTCGACTGACCAATTTTTAAATGAATCGATGTCTGCTTGAGTGAAAATATTTCTATTGTAATCAAGCAACTCTATATAGCGTTCAAAGATCGCTTTAGAGAAATCATCATTGAGGCTGAAGTGCTTATAATGAGAGCGGGTAAATCGCGAGGTGACTCGTTTGCTAGCTGTTTCATGCTGAACTTCAGGAGAAAGAACCGGCAGGTCATCTTTATGTAGTTTGGCTTCAAGAGCCTGAGCTGATGCTGCTAGCCATAAGCTAGCAGCAATCAGGGTCACTTTTGAACGGCAATTCATGCGTAGGAGTATCTCCTTTATGCGCGCAAGTGCTCCGCTTTCACAACCATTTGTAGGCCGTTAGCAAGTTGAACACGTACATCATCCTTATTGATTTCAACAATGGTCGCTGCCATGTTTCCTTTGCCCATGTTCACGTTAACTGCGTTACCTACTGTGATTTCATCAGCATTTAGAGCGCGCGTTTCTACAGGCTTAGTTGGTTTTTGTACTTTTGGTTTATTAGTACGACGAGGCTGTTGAGGCTTTTTAGCCGCAGGTTTCGCTTTCGCCTTACCCTCTTCACGAGCTTTTTGTGCTTGTTCTTTACGACGAGCCTGAACTTTCGCCTTGCTTTCTGCAAGTGTCGCTTTCGCGTGTTCAACGTGCTCTTCTTCTAGCTCACCACAAGGGTTGCCATCTAGGTCTACACGTACTGCACCTGGTTTTACACCGTGTAGGTAACGCCATGATGAAGTGTACTGTCTTAACGCTGCACGAAGCTGTGTTTTGCTTACTTTTTCGTCTTCATTTAGACGTTCCGCAAGATCTTGAAAAATACCAATTTTCAGAGGTTTTGCTTCACCTTCTAAAGTAAAGCACTTAGGGAAACATTCAGCAATATATGCAATAACTTCTTTGCTGTTTTTTAACTTTTCAGTCATGAGGGGTCCTGATTTGAGCGGATTTCCGCGAGCATTAAGAAAAAATATTCTCGTATTATAGTGACATGCCAAGGAAAAACCACACTCGAAGGCTAATTTATGCGTCGTTCGCGTGTGAATTAAGCAGCTTTTCTACTTCAACCATGAAATGAGTGAGACCTTCTTCGTCTGTTTCATTAAATCGGCCAATACTTGGACTATCAATATCAAGTACACCAACCACCTTTCCATTAATAGAAAATGGAATCACAATTTCTGAATTGCTCGCTGCATCGCACGCAATATGCCCCTCAAATTCGTGAACGTCGTATACTCTTTGTATAGTATTAGTTTGTGCAGCAGTACCGCAGACGCCTCGACCCATTGGGATACGAACACAAGCTGGTTTTCCTTGGAACGGACCAAGAACAAGCTCTTCACCTTTTGTTAGGTAAAAGCCTGCCCAGTTAAGATCGTCAAGTTCCATGAAAAGCAATGAGCTCAAGTTTGCTAGGTTCGCAATAAAGTCTGGTTCAGACTCAATTAGAGCAACAGCTTGTTTGGTTAGTCTTTGGTATTGTTCTAAGTTCATATTAACTTCCTACTTACTATAAAAGCTTCCATTCTCAATGTATGGCGCTAAAATGCAGCCCTACTTTATAATAGGACTTATTCTCAATTACAATGCTTCTGAAAAATGACACTATTAGCCGTTCTTGGTTGATAACACAAGTAAAAAAGCACAAGTCCAAGCTGATCATAGCGAACTTGATAGCGGTGCTTGCAACCTTGATTAGTGTTCCAATTCCTCTCCTCATGCCTTTGATGGTTGATGAGGTCTTATTGGACCAACCTGCAAAAGGCTTAGATACCATGAATGCCATTCTCCCTGAAGCGTGGCACACTCCGACAGGCTATATTTTCTTCACCCTGTTCTTGGTTGTTCTTATGCGAGCTGCGAGCCAAGGATTAAATATCCTTCAAAGCCGACAATTTACGCTTGTTTCAAAAACCATCACGTTTGAGATGCGCAGTAAAATGATCGACAAACTCGGCCGTATCAGCATCCGACAATACGAAACCAAAGGTAGCGGAGGAATCAACGCACACCTTATCACTGACATTGAGACCATTGATAAATTTATTGGTTCTACGTTAGCAAAATTCGTTATCAGTTTTCTGACTGTTATTGGTACTGCTATCGTTCTACTTTGGCTCGATTGGCGACTTGGTCTGTTTATCCTGTTAGTTAACCCTATTGTCATTTACTTCTCACGTAAACTAGGCAGTATGGTTAAACATCTGAAACGGAAGGAAAATCATTCTTTTGAAATTTTCCAAAACCGTTTAGTTGAAACATTAGATGGAATCTACCAACTACGCGCGGCCAATAAAGAGCGAGAATTTCTCCAGCAACTCAAAGACAGTGCGAACCAAGTTCGCGTTGATGCAGACAAGTATGCTTGGCAATCTGAAGCGGCTGGTCGCGTTTCTTTTCTTCTCTTTTTGATCGGCTTTGAATTATTCAGAGCTGTCGCAATGTTAATGGTCATGTTCAGTGACCTTACTATTGGCCAAATATTTGCCGTTTTTGGTTACCTATGGTTCATGCTTTCTCCTGTTCAAGAGTTGCTTGGGATTCAGTTTTCTTGGTACAGCGCTAAAGCCGCATTAAAACGCATCAACGACTTATTAGAGTTAGAAGAAGAGCAGAGACCGGTTCCTAAGGTAAATCCTTTCAAAGAAGGTAGAGAAGTTGATGTTAAAGTAGAAAACATTAATTTCTCTTACAATAATGAAAACAAAGTCCTAGATAATCTTTCTTTACATATGCCGGCAGGAAAGAAAGTGGCGTTGGTTGGTGCAAGCGGCGGTGGTAAGTCAACCTTGATACAATTACTTATTGGGGTTTACCGTCAAAACTCCGGTAGCATTCGCTTTAATGATGAATTAACAGAAGATATTGGTTTTGAAGTAATTCGCGACAAAATTGCCGTGGTATTACAGCAACCTATACTATTTAACGATACCTTGAGGCATAATCTAACGCTTGGTGGGAATTTTGACGAAATGTCACTTTGGCGTGCGCTTGAAGTGGCTCAGCTGCATGATGTAATTTCTCAACTTAACCACGGCTTGGATACTCAAGTTGGTCGTAATGGCATTCGTTTGTCAGGAGGTCAACGACAACGGCTTGCCATTGCTAGAATGGTGCTGAGTAATCCTCAATTTGTTATTTTAGACGAAGCCACGTCTGCGCTAGATACCGCTACTGAAGCGGCTTTACACAAAGCACTGACCGAGTTCTTACGTGGTAGAACAACATTAATCGTTGCGCACCGACTATCCGCTGTGAAACAAGCCGATTTGATCTACGTGCTTGAAGATGGGAAAGTGACGCAAACAGGTACTCATGGTGAGTTAGTTGAGCAAGAAGGCTTATATCAAACCTTATATGGGGGCATACAGTCCCACGCTTAAATCGTTCAAGCTAGAGAGGTCGTTATGACCTCTCTGTCTAAGCACGCCATGCAACCCAATAACGTACGTTTGTGCCAAGGTTGTGAATTGCCTGTCGACATCGTCGACTTACCCCATGGCAAAAATGCACACTGCCCTCGTTGTGGTACACAATTATATCGCGGAGGTAGCCCTAGCCTCTCTGGTAATCTAGCCGTCGCGATAACCTGTATCCTACTATTTATTCCATCGCACTTTTTTAACTTTATTAGCATCCGACTCTTTGGTGTGATGATTCCGGCAACCCTGCCTTCAGGGATGATCACATTGATGGAAGAAGGATTTGTTCTTCTTTCATTGCTCATTCTATTTTGTAGCTCTCTAGCGCCACTGACGGTTTGTGTTTCAGTGGTAACGGCGCATATTTCTTTACATCAACGATGGTTCCGTGGGCTTCGTATCTCACTGTGGCTAATTCAACATTTGAAGCATTGGGTTATGTTGGATGTGTTCTTAGTTAGCATCGCCATTTCCTGTTTTAAACTCCAAGATTATTCCGACATTTTCGTCGGCCCAGGGTTAATTGGTCTGGTTCTTTTGCAGATATTTACCGTTTTGTTAGTTTCAAGAATCAGCGTGCGTCGTTATTGGGAAGCTTGGAAACCAGAAAGTTTATATGCTTTTGAGCATAAAGATGTGCATTGCCATGAATGCCACTTGTCCCAGCCTGAAGGTGACCATTGCCAGCGTTGTCATCACGAGTTATATCATCGCAAGCCAAACTCCATTCAGAAAACATGGGCTTACCTCATCGCAGCAACGGTCGCCATCTTCCCCGCTAACCTGATCCCTATTTCCATCTTGCTTACCAATGGTAAGCGTTTGGAGGACACTATTTTTTCAGGCGTGGCTGGTTTGGTAAAAAGCGGCATGTATGGAATCGCTGCGATCATTTTTGTTGCCAGTATCGTTGTCCCGGTGATTAAAATACTTGGGCTCGCCTACATCATGCTTTGCATCCAATTCAAACGTTCGGTGTTTAAGAGACAACGAATGATGGTTTACTTTGTTGTTAAATGGATCGGTAAATGGTCTGTGATGGATTTGTTTGTTATTTCTATCATGATGACGTTAGTCGATCGTGGTCAGATACTGGATTTCACACCAGGATATGGCGCGGTAGCATTTGGTGTTGTCGTTGTATTGACCATGCTTGCAGCAGAAAGTATTGATCCAAGGCTAATCTGGGACCAAACAAGCCCAAAACAATCAGAAAAAGAGTCAATGAATGAGTGATCAGAACAGTTCTCAAACGTCATACGTACCAGATGTAAAGCGGAGTAAAGGCATATCTCCTCTTTGGCTGTTGCCAATTTTGACCATGGTCTTAGCTGGCTGGCTTGTTGTGAAGTCGATACACGATGCAGGACAACGAGTGCAAATCTATTTTTCTGATGCCGCTGGTCTTGTAGCCGGCCGAACCACTATCCGTTACCAAGGATTAGAAGTCGGCATGGTAAGAGACATTAACCTCACCGAAGATCTCGGCAGTATTTATGTCGATGCTGATATCTATCCTGAAGCTGCAAAGTTACTGAACGATAAAACACGCTTTTGGTTAGTAAAACCAACAGCTAGCCTAACAGGAGTTTCCGGACTGGATGCGCTCGTCTCAGGTAACTACATCTCGATTCAACCCGGAGATGGTCAAGAGTTTGAGACAACATTCCATGCGTTAGACTCTGCCCCAACAGATTTACGCGTTTCTCAAGGTTTGAATATTAAGCTCAAAAGCCGTGATTTAGGTGGTGTATCGGTTGGCTCTCAAATTGTTTATAAGAAAATCCCAATCGGTGAAGTGTACAGTTACCAGCTAGATGAAGATGCAAAATCTATCACTATTCAAGCCAACATTCAGGATCAATACCGACATATCATTAACAACCGCAGTCGATTCTGGAACGTCAGTGGAATTGGTGCCAGCATCGGTTTTGAAGGTGTCGATGTAAGACTAGAAAGCATGAGTGCCTTACTAGGTGGCGCCATCGCCGTCGACTCTCCGGATGATGGTGAACCTGTAGAAGAGAACACCGAGTTCCGTTTGTATAAAGATTTGAAAACTGCTGGTCGAGGCATCGCGGTTAAAATCGTCCTACCTGATGACAGCAAGATCAGCGGAGAAGGCGCTCCAATTATGTATCGCGGAATCGAAATTGGCCAAGTTACGGACTTGAGCCTTTCCGAAGGCCGAGAAGTGATATTGGCGTCAGCGGCAATTCAACCCGCTTTTAGTGACATGCTGACGACAGGTACTCGATTTGTCTTAGAAGAAGCAAAGGTGTCCCTTTCTGGTGTTGAAAACATTGCTAATTTAGTGCGAGGAAACTTCTTAACGATCGTGCCGGGCGCGGGTGAACGCTCTCGCCGCTTTACTGCCATTCGTAAAAACGTGTTTAACCAACAGCAAGAAAAGTCCATCGCGATTCGTTTGGTATCCGACAATTCGTTTGGCCTAGATAGCGGTGCCAATGTACTTTATAAAGGCATCGTTGTTGGTTCAATCATCAAAGTGGGCCTAGTTAAGGAAGATAAAAAATCACAACACGAAGTATTTATGGATGTATTGATTGACCATGAATATAAACATCTGATCAAATCAAACAATCGTTTTTATGTAACCGGCAGTGCATCAGCAGAGTTAACTGAATCGGGGCTCAGCGTTACCGTTCCTCCAGCAAAGCAGTTGTTAACGGGGTCAATTAGTTTTGTGAGCGAAGGCAAGCAAGATATTCAAAAAGAGTATCAACTGTTCCAAAATGAATCATTGGCTGAATTGGCGCAGTACAATCAAAGTGGCTCTAGGGCGCTAACACTATTTGCTTCTGAATTGCCGCCGATTTCCAAAGGCAGTCCTCTACTCTATCGTAATCTTCCAGTTGGTAACGTCTCCGATTTCCAACTAGTTGATGGCGGAGTACTAATTAAGGCTACTATCGAAAACCGCTTCGCTTATCTTGTAACGCCAAAAACCGTTTTTTGGAATCGTTCAGGGATTGAGATAGATGCATCATTAGCTGGCGTCAGTGTGAAAGCACACCCTTTGAAGTCGTTAATCGAAGGTGGCATCGCTTTTGACTCCGTGCCAGGCGTTGAAAACAAAATCGGAGAAAACTGGAAGCTGTATTCTGATCAAAAAACCGCTCGCAAGTTTGGGCGCGTCATTACTTTAGAAACCGACGGTTCGCAAGAGATTGCTAAAGGAATGCCGATTGAATATCAAGGTGTTAAAGTTGGTGAAATCACTCTGGTTGTACCGAATTTTCGTCGTAACATGGTTGAAGTCACTGCAAGGGTCCTACCTGAATACGTAGAAAACATTGCGGTTGAAGGTTCACATTTTTGGCTAACTGAACCAGAAATTGGTTTAGGTGGCGTTAAAAACCTCGGAGCGTTGGTGTCGAAATCCATCAGTGTTGAACCAGGTAAAGGTAAAGCCAAATTTGATTTTCAGTTAGAAAATAGTTCAGAACGCGTGCATGGAATCATGTTTACGTTACAAAGTGAACAAAGAGGCTCAGTACAAGTCGGTACCCCTATTCTTTACCGCCAGATGGAAGTTGGCCAAGTGACCGACGTAAGCCTAGGAGAATTTGCTGATCGCATCGTCACAACTATCAAAATACAGCCTGAATATGCTTACCTCGTTCGTCAAAACAGTGTGTTCTGGAATGTTTCAGGAGTAGATGTTTCCATCGGGCTTACCGGCGCTAACATCAAAGCGGGAACCTTTGATAGTTTAGTTCGCGGAGGAATTGCGTTTTCAACGCCAGAGCAATCGACTATTCCACCAGCGGCAAAGAGTGGGCAATCTTTCTTTTTGTATCCACAAGCTGAAGAAGGTTGGACTCAATGGCGTACAGCGATTCCTAAGCCGTAGAATAAAGCTCAATTCACGTACAATTGAAGTTTGATCACTTTAAAAGAGTAGCAATCGCTGCTCTTTTTTATTGCTCGGCCCTTGTCACTATTCGTTTCTGCTTCGCTTTCGTATATTATTTGCCACAAATTCTGCAAACGAGATCCCACATTGCATCCTAATGTTTACATCCCAGACGCGTTTCTGGAAAAAATCCAAACTATCCTTCCTGCTCACCTCAACATGGAAGACTTTATCGCGTCGTGCCAAAAGCCACTGCGCAAAAGTATTCGAGTTAATACGTTGAAGATCAGTGTTGAAGCGTTTCTAGAACGAGCAGAAGCAAAAGGCTGGAAGCTTTCTCCCGTGCCTTGGTGTGACACAGGTTTTTGGATTGAAGCGGATGAGTCAGTTGTACCATTAGGCAACACAGCAGAACACATGTCTGGCTTATTCTACATTCAAGAAGCCAGTTCTATGATGCCGGTATCTGCTCTGTTTATGAATGATGAATCTTACGATACCGTGTTAGACACCGCAGCCGCTCCCGGCTCAAAAACCACTCAAATTGCAGCTTTAATGAACAACAAAGGTGTACTTGTGGCCAATGAATACGCCGCAAGTCGTGTAAAAGTACTGCACGCTAATGTAGAACGTTGTGGGGTACGTAACGCCGCACTAAGTAACTTCGATGGGCGCGTTTTTGGCGGTTGGCTACCAGAACAATTTGATGCGGTTTTGCTCGACGCGCCTTGCTCTGGAGAAGGCACCGTTCGCAAAGACGAAGATGCGATGAAAAACTGGACGCAAGCTTCCGTACTCGACATCGCTGACACGCAGAAAGATCTTATTGAAAGCGCCTTCCATGCATTAAAGCCCGGTGGTGTGATGGTTTACTCAACATGTACGCTCAGTACAGAAGAAAACCAACAAGTTTGTCATCACTTGAAAGAAACCTTTGGGGATGCTGTAGAGTTTGAAAGCCTTGAGAACTTGTTTGAAAACGCAGAGGCAGCTCTAACTGAAGAAGGCTTTTTGCATATTTTCCCGCAGGTCTACGACTGTGAAGGGTTCTTTGTTGCAAGAATTCGCAAACTGGCTGCTGTTGAGGCGCCAGAAGTCAAAAAGCGCATGGGGAAATTCCCCTTTGCTAAAACTTCAAAAAAAGAATCGACAGAAATTGCTCAACAACTCCAAAGCGCGTTAGGTATTAAACTTCCAAATGACAGTTCTGTATGGCTTCGCGATAAAGATGTCTGGCTGTTCCCTAATGCTTTAGAAGCGATGATCGGCGAATTACGCTTCTCCCGTATGGGTATAAAGATCGCGGAAGCCCATAAAAATGGCTACCGTTGGCAACACCAAGTCGCGACTGCCCTGGCGACAGGTTCTGAAAGCAACGCCATTGAACTCAGTATTGAAGAAGCGCGCGAATGGTACATGGGGCGTGATGTTCGCCCACAAACCATTCCTGAGGGAATGAAAACAGGTAAAGGCGAAGTGCTTGTCACCTATCAAGGCGCAGTTATTGGCCTTGGCAAGTGGGTAAGCAACCGAATAAAGAATGGCCTCCCTCGCGAATTAGTACGAGATAAGAACTTATTTTAAAAGACGTAACGAACCATAAATAAATGAAAAGCCATCGTATTTGCGATGGCTTTTTAATTCGTAAGTATGAAAGCAAGTGGGCTCGCTAGCGATCCGGACACGCTGTACTAAACTAGTTGTATCAAAGTAATGCTTTGATGTGGCATTTCTCTCTATGTTAACCAACAAAATTATTGTTGGACAAGTTTAGCGCAGGCTCTGCGGAGTCGTTTCCCCTAGGCCCAAAAAAAGGAAAAGTTTGGGCCGTTTTTTTGGCTGTAGATCCGCTATACGTGAGTTTGGACTACGCTAGACGAATACCGTCTTTCTCAATGACAATTTTACCCTGCTTGTATAAGCCACCGATGGTCTTTTTATAAGTCCCTTTACTTGTGCGGAAAGCATCAAAAATCGCTTCAGGAGACGACTTGTCATTCAAAGGCAAAAATCCGCCTTTCTTCTCTAGCAGGTCAAGGATCTTACTAGAAAGATCGTCCATTTTCGCCACACCGACTTTTTGTAGAGCAAGGTCGATTTTGCCATCTTCACGAATGTGCTTAATAAAGCCTTTCAGCTTTTTACCGATGTAAAGCTTACCAAAAACATCCGATGGGAAAATCATGCCCCAATGCTTACCGTTAACGATAGCTTTATAACCAAGTTGACTACGCTCTGCGATGATCAAATCAACTTGTTCGTTAACTTCATAATTCGCTGGAGTTTTATCTAACCATTTATTGAACTTAGTCGTACCAACAATGCGACCTGACGCTTTGTCGGTATAAACATACACTAAAATGGTTTGTCCGGCAGAGAAGCGAGTGCGTTGCTCACTAAAAGGAATCAGTAAGTCCTTTTCTTTGATGCCCCAATTTACAAAAGCACCTGTCGCGTTCACACCCTCAATCTTCATTAAACCCCATTCACCCACTTGGGCAATTGGTCTTTCAATGGTCGCAGCAAGTTGGCTTTCTGAATCGAAGTACAGAAATACGTCTACATGCTCACCAATTTCAGTACCCTCTGGTACATACTTACTAGGTAGTAGAACAGAACCGTAATCATCGCCATCCAGAAATACGCCAAAATCAGCCTTTTTAATGACTTCTAAGCTGTTAATTTGACCAATTTTAATCATTGATTTTGTCTCTTTTTAAATTTACGTGGAATTATACCTAAACTAACAAGAAAATCAGAGAGAAAAGCATAGTGCTCTGTTATGCTGTTGTCGTTCAGCTATATGCCCCAGTCACTCTTTTAGCACTCTTATACTTACCTGCTCAACGGAACGCATAAGTTAAGAATGCTTTAGCAAAGTCAGGAGCTTTCTTTGGTCACCGTCGATAAACAAGACTCAATAACATTAAAAATCAGTCATGCACTCGCAAAGAGCAAAAGTGTCGACCTAGATATTTACTTTTTTATACCTGGTGAGCTTGGTTTAAACGCCGATATCATCAGTGAATCCGAATTTTATTACACCTCAATCACACAGCAACGATCTTATTACAGTACTGAAATCCTTCTTCCGCTAGTACACAGTCGACTTGCCAAACGTGGACGCCTGTCGAATCAGCAATACCGAGTAAGTTTGAGTTTGTTCGCTTACCAATACGTTATCGCGCTAGACAAAGCGGTAGCAAGTTTAAACAAGCATGAGAACAACTCGGTAACGGAAGATGAAGTGGACGAAGTTATCGAGCTCACGCTTGAGATCTTAAAGCGCTTGCGGCGTTCTATTCCTTATGAAGAGAACTTAAAACGCTACTACGTTAACATCGATAACTATCTGTCTTGGTATACCGAGCAAAAGTTCCTGTCACTGGTGGCTCATCTCCCACGTGAAGGCGACTATGGCACGATCAAGAAGCGCCTGATCACGCTATGTGAGAAAGAGCAAGCCCATCGTAAACTCAACAAATACAACTCATCAAGAGTCGTTGAAGACGTTACTCGCCTATCTAACAAAATGCGCTTGCTAAGGCGATTGATTGAACACCCTATCGTACTTCGTGAAGAAACCATATCGATGGGTAACAACATTAAGCGCGCTATCAAAGGTATTGCAACCGGTTTAGTGATGGTTGTCGTGACCTCGACCGTGATTCTCGCTCGCGATTATCTGGGGGAAATTTCTGCCTCATTCATTATCGCGATGTCTTTTATTTACGCTTTACGAGAAATCTTTAAAGATGATTTACGCGATGCCATGTGGCGATGGATCCGTAAAGGCAAACCAAAATGGCGTAAGAAGTACGTTGATCCAACGACGAAAAAAGTGGTTGGCAAAAAATTGGAGTGGCTCGATTATCGTACCTTAAGTAGCTTGCCGGATAAGATTCAAAGAATACGTAAAAAACGCGTCGTTCAACGTGAAGAGCAGATTCTTCATTATCACGAGAAAACCGAAATGGCGACCTCTCTTTTCTTGAGTGGTTACGAACAAACGAGAGAAACATTGAACATCAGTTTGCGCCCTATCATCCGCTTGATGGATAAAAGCTCAAACCGAGTTTACCGTTTAAATGAAGGTCAAGTAACCAAAGAGTCAGTAGAGAAACGTCATTTGCTCAATGTGATTGTCAAAGAGGACAACCACACCGATGAGCCTGTTTATTACCGCTGGAAAGTGGTCTTAAATCGCTCCAAAATCGTCTCTATCGAGAAGATTGAACTCAATTAAGCCAACGCCTTTAAACAAACGAGCCACAAACCACTAGGCAGCCTCTTTTCTTTGTTGGGCTGCTTTTTTTATCGAAAGAGTAAGCGAGAATTCAGCCATTGGCTCGTCACCATGTAAGTTAGGACACAGCGCGACAATTTTTACGTCACGATTTACTCGTTCACCTGTTGCCAAGGTGTGCTCGAGCATCTCATCAATGACATGACCATCGTTACAAACAAAGTGCACATCGGCTTCCGGGCGCTTTAAAAACTCGGCTTTCACACCTTTAAATGCTAGCGAGATCGCTTCTCCCTTTTCTTGCGCTTTACTCATAGCAAGAAAACCACCAGCAACATCAGCGCCAACGGCTAAAGCGCCGAAATACATGCTATTCAGGTGGTTCTTCGTTCTTCTGCGCAATGGGATACGAACCTCAACATGCTTGCTATCTATCGCAATGATTTTAGGGTGGCAAAGCCAAATCAGCGGCACTTTCGAAAAGCCAAACAGATTTAGATACAAATTCGCACGACGTAGAGCTGATAACATTTTGGTCTCCTTACCAATCTAGTCAGACCAGTTAATCAACGAAAGAAATAGATGTCAAAGAAATGTTAACAAAAGCTCGATCTCACGAGTTATTTAACCCTCACAAAGTGACGGCGTCACCCGTAAGGTATGAAGTTTATCGCAGTTACTTAGATTACCTTACAGCGAGATAGATAAAATGGTTATAAATTCAAATGTATATATATTGATTTAATGATCAAGTTTTGTCATTTATACATAAGTCATTTAAATGAATACCTACACCTTTGTATACAATTCGGTATTTCCTGGCGAAGATTCCCGTGAAACGGTTTATTCCTGCCTGTAATTCCGTTATCTTTACCCCTTCGCAATAGAGAATAAAGCTATAACATGCCTATAAAAACAGATGAATTGAGAACCCAGCCTTTGGGTCCAATGCCTACCCCAGCAGAGCTAGGTAGTGTACATCCTATTACGGATGACGTTGCAGACCGTATCGCTCAATCTCGTCGTCAGATTGAAAACATTTTATCGGGTGAAGACGATCGCCTTCTTGCGATTGTAGGTCCGTGTTCTGTTCACGACACTGAAGCTGCCATTGATTACGCCACTCGCCTGAGTGAAATCCAAGACAAGTACAAAGACGAACTGTTTATCGTGATGCGTACTTACTTTGAAAAGCCTCGTACAGTAGTTGGTTGGAAAGGTTTGATTACGGACCCTAACCTAGATGGTTCTTACGCACTTGAAGCTGGTCTTCATAAAGCTCGTAAACTACTACTGGATATCAACAAGCTTGGTCTTGCGACTGCTACTGAGTTTCTTGATATGATCACTGGCCAATACATCGCGGATTTGATCACTTGGGGCGCGATTGGTGCTCGCACAACAGAATCACAAATTCACCGTGAAATGGCGTCGGCACTATCTTGCCCAGTTGGTTTCAAAAATGGCACAAATGGCAACGTAAAAATTGCAATTGATGCAATTCGCGCATCGAAAGCATCGCATTACTTCTACTCGCCAGATAAGAACGGCCGAATGACGGTTTACCGCACAAGTGGTAACCCTTATGGTCATATTATTCTGCGCGGTGGAGAAAAAGGCCCTAACTTTGATGAAGCATCAGTCAAACAAGCATGTGATGCTTTAGCTGAGTTTGGATTGCCACAACGTTTGGTTGTGGATTTCAGCCATGCAAACTGTCAGAAGCAACACAGAAAACAAATCGACGTAGCTCAGGACATTTGTAACCAAATTAAGTCAGGCAGCACTCGTATTGCGGGTATCATGGCTGAAAGCTTTATTCTTGAAGGCAATCAGCCAATGACTGACATCAATAACCTAACGTATGGTCAGTCTATTACAGATCCATGCCTAGGTTGGGAAGATACTGCTACAATGCTAGATATGCTGGCAAGCGCTGTTAAGTCCCGAAAGTCCCTATAACAAAATAATCAAGGAATCTTCATGCCATCGTTTGATATTGTTTCTGAAATCGATACGGTTGAACTACGTAACGCCGTTGATAACGCTAACCGTGAATTGTCTACTCGTTTCGATTTCCGCAACGTAAATGCGAGCTTTGAGCTAGTAGAAGAAAACGTAAAAATGTCTGCGGAAGGTGACTTCCAACTTAAGCAAATGCGCGACATTTTACGCGGCCACTTAGCGAAGCGTAACATTGACGCGAACGCAATGGATGCACAAGACCCAGACGTTACTGGTAAAAACTGGCACCAAACTCTGCTTTTCCGCCAAGGTATTGATACTCCAACGGCGAAAAAAGTAGTGAAACTTATCAAAGACGCAAAGTTAAAAGTACAAGCTTCTATTCAAGGCGACAAAGTACGTGTTACTGGTAAGAAACGCGACGACCTGCAAGCGACAATGGCAGCGATTCGTGAAGCAGAGATGGGTATCCCATTCCAGTTTAACAACTTCCGTGATTAATCAATCTGAGAAGTAAATAAAAACGCCAGCGCATAATCCGCTGGCGTTTTTTATTGGCTTTAGTGTAACGAACTACGTATCCACTTTAGCATTTGGCATTGCTAGATAACTAAGTCCTGCCCTTGCAGCAATACGAATTCGCTCGTTCCTTGTGGTATGAACACGCAAATTCGAAGCTTTTCAGCTTTAGCCTTGGCCAGCATATCCGAAAGCTCAGCTGCGCTCGAGAAATCTTCTCTTTCTGCATCTCTTCGTATTAGTTCTAACACATTCGCTTCACATCGAGTTGAGTACAGAGCCAGCTCCGCTTGTTGCATATAGCGTACGGCTTTTATTGGCAACATCTCAACATCTTTCCCAACATGAACCCAAGTACAACTTCCCTTTTCATCTAAAGGTGTTGCCATGGTCGCTTGGTAAATTGCTTCTAACTCACGATTATCTCGCGCGTTTTCCACCTCGGGATTCGAGAAGAATTGCTCCCAAAACTTGCGGCGTAAATCGACACTAGGCAGCGCCTCTTTAATTGAGTTTCGCTTTGAGTTAGCAAAATCCGCCATCAACCCCATGTTTTGTGGCAGTATCGATTCAAGCTTTTCACGGATGTTTCGAATTAAAACTGGCGAAGCTCCACCACTAGAGATAGCGATTTGGATGCGGCCACGATTAATCATTGACGGCGTGATGAAATCACAATAAGGCTTATCATCCACAACGTTAACCAAGATGCCTAGCTCTTTGGCATCTTTGTACACTTGGTGATTTAGCTCAGGATTGTCTGTCGTCGCCCACACTTGAACAAAGTTTTTAGTGACAATGTCACTCGAATAGAAACGTTGTACCCAGCGCAGTTGATGCTCAGAAGCAAGCTTAGACAGAAAATCAACCAACGTCGGAGAAACGATAGTCACATCCGCCCCAGCCTTTAGCAACGCTTCCACCTTTCGGCTTGCCACCTCACCGCCACCCACGACGAGAACGGGTTTATTAATTAAATCTAAGAACAGAGGAAAATATCGCATTTCAATCCATGATTACTCTAATTAGCTGTTGTAGACCATGCTACCAAAAATGGGGCAAGCTCATCACCCTGTTTCGGTATCACAAATAATTTTTGTTTGAATTTTTACTGAACTTCACCTTGCTCAGCTAATGACAGTTTTAATAACAACTTTTTATTCTTTTGTATTGTTCACTCTTCTATTGATTGTTCTGATGCACCAAATTGTCCATGAATTGCACTATTTACAAACAATTAACATTTCGTCATTCTAAATCTCAAGGCACTTTGTAAGTTCTCTCAAAACTTCATTTAAATTATATATTTGAGAATTAACAGATCCTTTCCTACGCTTATAACTGGTTGATCTATCGAATGCCGTTTCTTCGAAAATCAATCACGTAGGACGATAACTCTAACGAATTGGACACGTTATTTCAGGTCACTCCTGATTAAACATGGATCATACAGGAAGGATACAAATGGCAAATAAACTCACAGTTCTTGCTTCCGTCGTAGCGGCTTCTACTGCGATGATGGCAACATCAGCTCAAGCAGCAGACACTACTCTGGACAAAGTCACAAAACAAGGTTTTCTTACTTGTGGCGTAAGTACCGGTCTACCTGGTTTCTCTAACCCTAACTCAAAAGGCGAATGGGAAGGTATCGACGTAGAATATTGCCAAGCACTGGCTGCAGCCGTTCTTGGGGATAAAACGAAAGTTAAATATGTACCCCTAACCGCAAAAGAACGTTTCACTGCGCTTCAATCTGGTGAGATTGATGTGCTTTCCCGTAACACGACCTGGACTCTCCACCGTGACACTGCACTGGGCCTAAACTTCGTAGGTGTGAACTACTACGACGGTCAAGGTTTTATGGTGAAGAAGGAACTTGGTATATCAAGTGCTAAAGAGCTTGATGGTGCGTCGGTATGTGTTCAATCAGGTACAACAACCGAGCTAAACCTTGCAGATTATTTCCGCAACCAAGGCATGGCGTACAAACCTGTGGTATTCGACACAGCGGCGCAAACTTCGAAAGGTTTTGATGCGGGACGCTGTGACGTATTAACAACTGACCAATCTGGCCTTTATGCACTGCGTTTGAATTTGAAAGATCCGTCCTCTGCGGCCGTTCTTCCAGAAATCATCTCTAAAGAGCCACTAGGTCCAGTCGTTCGTCAAGGCGATGATCAATGGTTTAACATCGCTAAGTGGACATTGTCTGCGATGATTAACGCTGAAGAATACGGTATTAGTTCGAAGAATGCGGATGAAATGCTGAAGTCAACAGATCCAAACATCAAACGTATCCTTGGTGTTGATGGCCCTAAAGGCAAAGGGTTGGGTATCCGCGACGATTGGGGCTACCAGGTTATCAAACAAGTTGGTAACTATGGTGAAAGCTTCGAACGTACAGTCGGTACTGGTTCGCCGTTAGAAATCTCTCGTGGCGTTAATGCGCTATGGAATGCAGGCGGCTTTATGTACGCGCCACCAATCCGATAGAAAGAGTTAATCAGGGCGGTTCATGCCGCCCTTTTTCTTGATTATATCTCACTGTATGAGTAAGGATCGCTCATTGGATGGCGAAAAGCGCTCGCTTGGTGGAACGGCTTTAAAGGTTCGTACGTCACCAGACATGGAGCGTTATTCTTTAGCCAGCAAGGACGAAACTTCTTTATACAGGCCGATATCTATAACTAAGGTTTGAGGTTATCGCTGTATGAAACCGACACAAGATGCATCGCCAAGTACGATGTCCAAACCAAGCGGAAGCAAGAGCCTGATTTATAATCCTGCCTTTCGTTCTGCTATTTTCCAGATCATTGCCATTGCTGCACTGGTATTTTTCTTTTACACGATTGTAAACAACGCTCTCAATAACTTAGATGCTCGTGGTATTGCAACGGGCTTCGGTTTTCTGAATCAAGAAGCCGGGTTTGGTATTGGGTTAACATTAATTGAATACGATGAAACGTACTCTTACGGTAGAACATTTATCATCGGCCTTCTTAATACGGCGTTAGTCTCCGTATTAGGTATTATTCTGGCTACTGTGATTGGCTTTACCATGGGGGTTGCCCGCCTTTCTTCTAACTGGTTAGTTAGTCGTTTAGCGGCAGTTTATATCGAAACTTTCCGAAATATCCCCCTTCTTCTGCAAATATTCTTCTGGTATTTCGCTGTTCTTCAAGCATTACCCTCACCACGCCAAAGCTTAAGTCTTGGTGAAGCTATTTTCCTGAACGTTCGTGGCTTATATTTCCCTGCACCGACTATGGAACCTGGCAGTAGCTACGTTATTGCCGCGTTAATCTTCGGGGTAATCGCAAGCTTGTTAATTAATGTATGGGCGAATAATAAGCAACGTCTCACTGGGCAACAAACCCCAATGGGAAGAATAGTTTTGGGTTTAGTTGTTGGCCTTCCATTGGTTGTGTACTTCCTTGCTGGTATGCCAATTTCACTGAATTATCCTGAACTAAAAGGGTTTAACTTCCGAGGTGGTATTAGCATTATTCCTGAATTGGCTGCGCTACTTTTGGCATTGAGTGTTTATACAGCTTCTTTCATTGCTGAGATTGTGCGCTCTGGTATTAATGCGGTTAGCCATGGTCAAACCGAAGCAGCGATGTCGCTAGGCTTACCACGCTCGAAAACTTTAAAGCTTGTTGTCATTCCTCAAGCGTTACGAATTATTATTCCACCTTTAACCAGTCAATATCTCAACCTCACCAAAAACTCATCGTTAGCGATGGCGATTGGTTATCCAGATCTTGTCTCTGTGTTTGCTGGTACTACCTTGAACCAAACGGGACAAGCGATTGAGATCATTGCGATGACGATGGGCGTGTACTTGACATTAAGTCTGATTACGTCTGCATTAATGAACTTGTATAACCGTAAAGTCGCGCTGGTGGAGAGATAATATGAGTACTCATCAATTTCAACCGGATCTCCCACCACCCGCCAATACTGTAGGCTTCGTTGGTTGGATGCGGAAAAATCTATTTAATGGCCCTATCAATTCCATTGTTACTGTCATTCTTGCGTATATTGTCGTAACTGCAATATGGTATATCGTGGATTGGGCGTTTATTAACGCAGACTGGATTGGCTCAACGCGTGACGACTGTAGCCGAGATGGTGCTTGCTGGGTATTTATCAGCGTGCGCTGGGAGCAGTTCATGTATGGTTTTTATCCAGAGTCCGAACTATGGCGCCCTCGCCTTTTCTATATCACATTGGCCATATTTACTGTTTTACTCGCTTATGAGAAGACACCGAAAAGGATGTGGATTTGGCTTTTCTTCGTAAACATCTACCCATTCATCATCGCTGGGCTGTTATACGGGGGTGTCTTTGGACTAGAAGTGGTCGATACACACAAATGGGGTGGATTACTCGTTACGCTCATTATTGCGTTAGTTGGTATCGTAGTTTCACTGCCAATTGGTGTGGTGCTTGCGCTTGGTAGACGTTCAGAGATGCCGATCATTCGCAGCATTTGTACCGTCTACATTGAAGTTTGGCGTGGTGTTCCGCTGATTACGGTTTTGTTCATGGCTTCGGTTATGCTTCCATTGTTTATGTCTGAAGGTTCAGAGACAGATAAACTGATTCGCGCCCTTATCGGTGTGGTTATGTTTGCCTCCGCTTACATGGCAGAAGTGGTACGCGGTGGTCTACAAGCCATTCCGAAAGGTCAATATGAAGCCGCTGATGCGCTTGGGTTAAGTTACTGGAAAAAGACTGGGCTGATTATCTTGCCACAGGCGCTAAAGATTACTATTCCTTCTATCGTGAACACCTTCATCGGTTTGTTTAAAGACACCAGTTTGGTACTCATCATTGGTATGTTTGACGTACTCGGTATAGGGCAAGCAGCAAACACCGACCCTGAATGGTTAGGCTTTGCTACAGAAAGTTATGTATTTGTCGCGTTAGTGTTTTGGGTATTTTGTTTTGGCATGTCACGCTATTCGATATGGCTTGAAAACAAACTTCATACCGGTCACAAACGATAACTCATCAAGATCAAGGACGTATTATGACGCAACAACAAGATTACATGATCCAATTGAAGGACATGAATAAATGGTATGGTGAGTTTCACGTACTAAAAAATATTAACCTCGACGTTAAGCGCGGCGAGAAAATCGTTATCTGTGGTCCATCAGGGTCGGGAAAATCAACGATGATTCGCTGTATTAACCGTCTTGAAGAGCACCAAGCAGGCAGCATTTACGTCTCTGGTACGGAATTAACTGAAGACTTAAAGAACATTGAAGCAGTACGCCGAGAAGTGGGCATGTGCTTTCAACACTTTAATCTCTTCCCTCATTTAACCGTACTGGAAAACTGTACGCTCGCGCCTATCTGGGTGAAGAAGATGCCAAAAGATGAGGCAGAAGCAGTTGCGATGAAATATCTGGAACGTGTTAAAATTCCAGACCAAGCGGAGAAGTATCCCGGTCAGCTGTCTGGTGGTCAGCAACAACGCGTGGCGATTGCTCGCTCTTTGTGTATGAACCCTAAAGTCATGCTTTTTGATGAGCCAACATCTGCACTCGACCCGGAAATGGTTCGCGAAGTACTGGATGTAATGGTCGAACTCGCCGAGGAAGGCATGACTATGCTTTGTGTGACACATGAAATGGGCTTTGCTAAAGAAGTTGCCGATCGCGTGATATTCATGGACGCAGGAGAGATCATCGAAGAAAACAACCCTGTTGATTTCTTCGAAAATCCTCAATCGGATAGGACCCAAAACTTCCTAGCGCAAATCTTACACCACTAAGATTTAGCCGAATCGACATAAAAAAGCACTGGTTTCTATGAAGCCAGTGCTTTTTGTTACTAAATTCAAAAATCCGTGTGAGAATCAACATAGCTATGCTAGGCAGTAATATTGTGTTACAAGTTGCCAAATACATAACATCTTATTTCCATTATCATTTTATCTAGGATATGCATGAAAAGGGCTTGATTTTTTGAACTTTCAGCCCCATAAATGTACCAATAGTAAACTCCCTTATTGAGGATAATTATGAACAGTCCAATGTTTACTCGTTCAACAAGTGTTCCTAATACACTAGAAACTAACAAAGTACTGAAAAACACTTACTTCCTACTGTCGATGACACTGATGACCAGTGCTATCGCAGCAGTCGCGACTATGGCAATGCAAATTTCACCAATCATGGCAATTGTGATGCAGGTTGCAGCGATTGGTATTTTGTTCTTTGTTATGCCAAAGGCAATCAACTCATCATCTGGTATCGTTTGGACATTCGTTTTCACGACTCTAATGGGTGGTGCTTTAGGTCCAATGCTTAACTACTACGCATCAATTCCAAACGGTCCTACTATCATTGCTCAAGCTCTAGGTTTGACTGGTATGGTGTTCCTTGGCCTATCGGCTTACACCATTTCAAGCAAGAAAGATTTCTCTTTCATGCGCAACTTCCTGATGGCAGGTTTGATCATTGTGATCGTTGCAGCGCTGATTAACATCTTCGTTGGTTCAACAATGGCTCACCTAGTAATCAGCAGTGTTTCTGCACTCGTGTTCTCTGGTTTCATCCTATTCGATACAAGTCGTATCGTTCGTGGTGAAGAGACAAACTACATCAGTGCAACAATTTCGATGTACCTAAACATCCTTAACTTGTTCACTAGTCTACTAAGCATTCTAGGCATCATGAACGACGATTAATCGTTTCTCGTTAAGTAGAATAAAAAAGCCCGAAGGTAATTCCTTCGGGCTTTTTCTTTGTCTGCAATTCAGTGTATTACGCCTGATCTACTGACAACTCGATAACTTCGTCAGCTTCTGGATTTTCTCTAAAGCGTCTCACTTTAATCGTGTTTTCCCCCAACATAATTTGCTTGGCGATTCGGTGCATACCGTCAAAAACACGATAGTCACTGGTTAAGATTACCGGATACGACAAATCAGCATTGTTGATTCGTTGGCAATGTTTTGCAATTTCACGGCAGGTTGGCTGTGGCCCTTCATGACTAAACCAAGTCACTTCATTTGGGCCTTTTATATCATCAATCGCAATTTCTTCTACAGGTAAGGATTCTGCAAGTTGCCAAATTCGCTCGATGGACCAAGTGGATTTTACATTGTCATTAATCTCAATGTAACGTTGTTTCGACATGACTAACTCCTTGTCATCATTGTTGTTTCTAACCTGAATACAGGCTTTCATTAATCCAATGAGAATATCGGTCTATGAAAACAAACACAACGTTTAAGCTATTAATTCTCAAACAATCGCTATATCGCTTGTATGAGCGCTTTATAATCACCTCTCTCAGTTTGTAAACTGATTTCAGGGTATAACTTGTCTTAATTCAAACCGCGACTTCGCAATCGCTCATCGACTGATGACAAGAAGCAAAATACTCCAAACGCAACCCACCAATAACCGAACATCTTGAGCGCGGGCAACCAGACTACTGATTTACCAGCTACGCTAAAAAATATGTAGGCCGACATCATCGGTGTCACTAACATGACTCCCCAAGTCAAAAAAAGTAACGGCCCATAGATGTACTGCAACCAAGCATACTTCGGTTTTATAGGATTATGTTTTACAAATCCCGTCAGACATAGAAAAGAGAAAATGCTAAAGCATGCTTGCAGTACCGCCCATCCAATGGAAACGAAAAGATTCAACCACTCCATACACTCCTGAATTGCTCCGTGTTGTTGTTAAGCATGGGTGAACATAACGATTTTTTTCAATTTATTCTTTTGATTTAAAACTAGTTTATATTCGTTGTGATCGACTTATCTAAAACAATAAATATAACTGACAAATCAATCACACCAGGCGAATTGCATAACAATGCAAAAACACCGATATCAACCCCGAAAATTTTCTAACAACACGAATAAAAAAACAAATTTATGCTTAAAATATAATTTAAGAGTATTCAGTTATAGGCCACTACTTTGTACGCTTTTGATTCGCTCGATACGACTTCGAGATTCTTTTGTTGAGAACATTCTCGGCTGTCGCTAATCTATAAACATCCATGTTTACTTAACGGATAAAACGTTATGTTCGTTTACAACGGCAAAGAAATTGAAACGGATGCTCAAGGCTACTTATTGGATCATACTCAATGGGAAGAAGGTATGATTGAGCTTTTAGCAAAAGAAGAAGACATCGAGCTTACGGATGCTCATTTGGAAGTTGTGCATTTTGTGCGAGACTTTTATGAAGAGTTTAATACCTCCCCTGCAGTGCGTATGCTTGTGAAAGCGATGGAAAAAGCGCACGGCCCGGAAAAAGGTAACAGTAAGTATCTATTCAAGCTGTTTAAAAAGGGACCAGCCAAACAAGCAACCAAATTAGCCGGCCTACCAAAGCCAGCTAAATGCTTGTAGATTCATAAAATTTTAAAACCGCGTAACGGCTTATACGACGCAGGCTCCTGCATCACATGCTCTACTGTTGCCGTTCGCGGTCCTTCTTGTAACCATTCCGAAAACGCAACTATTTGCGCGTCTGTTCCACACGCCATCACTTCAACATCACCATTGTTTAGGTTCTTCGCATAACCTGTTAACCCTAGCTTCAATCCTTGATGGGAAGTATGGTAACGAAAGCCGACGCCTTGAACGTGACCTTTTACTATAAATCTCTCACACTTTACGTTCATCTTTGTACCGCTTCTTTTTACTGAGTGATATATTCTTTTCGTCTATTCACCCCACTAAGGATAGTGGTTTTTTTGCACGGTTATTATAATTATGAAAGAAATTCCATTCCGCTGGATTGATAAGTATCTCATTCACTTAAAGATTCAAGAAAAGTTCTATTTGCTCTTCGCTCTCCCTCTTCTTGCTTTAGTCATTCTCACTCTCGTCCTTAATAGCGCGGCTAATACACTGATCTCAAGTATGTACCAAGAAGAGCTCATGCTTATGAAAGGTCTGATAGAGGCAGGCAACCTTTCTCAATCTCAAGTAGCAAGCCTCATCGCTGGTTCAGAAACCGTTTCTATTGGCTCTGGTTCGCAATCCGTGTCTGTTTTAAATGGTACGTACAGTTTGGTTGCGAACCATGAACTTTCTTTATGGGCTGCCCTATCAACGACTCAAGTAAGCATTATCTGTGTGAGCTTGTTTATTCTCGCTCTTGGCGTTTACTACATCATGACGTTTATTGGCGGCGCGATGTTCACGATGAACAAAGCATTAAACACCCTTGCGGGTGGCGACTTAACTGCGAGAATGAACTTCTTCCCTGTTCGCGACGAGTTTAGTGAAATTGCTATTACGATAGACAAAGTTGCAGAACGAGAGCAACAAATGGTGCTGTCGATTCAAGAGTCTGTGGCGTTAATGCAACAAATTAGCTCAGACCTGAATCAATCGATTCATCACAGTTCAGATATTTCAGCGACTCAGCAGGAACACCTCAACTCTCTTGCGAGTGCAACGGAACAAATGGCATCAACGATTCGAGAAGTCGCGACACTAGCTCACGATTCAAGCACGCAAACCGATGATGCGCGAAACGTGGCTCAGTCTGGACAAGTGAAAGTTGAGAATACGCTTCACTCGATTTCGAACCTCTCTAATGAGATTCAATCTGCGTCTCAAGCCGTTGCCGAGTTAGATGCCAATGCAGCACAAATTGATGAAGTAGTGACAACAATCAATGGGATCTCCGAGCAAACCAACCTACTTGCTCTGAACGCGGCTATTGAAGCTGCACGTGCTGGAGAACAAGGTCGTGGATTTGCGGTCGTTGCGGATGAGGTTCGCGCTCTTGCGGGACGCACTCAGCAAGCGACAGTTGAAATCCAAACGATGATTGAGTCGTTACAGCGTAACAGCCAATCACTTACTAAGCTGATGGAAGTTACAGTTAATAATGCAAATGAGGGACAAAACCTCATGACGGAAGTGAATCACGAAATCGGCTCTTTGGCAGATAAAAATCAAACTATCTCCGACAGTAGCATTCAAATTGCAACAGCAGCTGAAGAGCAAGGTGTAGTCGCGGACAATATCGCCTCAAGCGTTGAAGAAATTCGAGTTCAAGCAGATAACGTGTGCAATATGATAAGCACGACTTCACAAAACGTTTATCAACTGCGTAAGCAAAGCGACACAATGGAAGCACTACTTACTGGACTTAAAGCATAGCAACGGAATCTGTTACAGCAAATTCAAATAAAAGGGTCACTTTAGTGACCTTTTTTGTATTTAAAAGTCACTACAATGTACTGGATTGCCGAGGGATATTGCTTTTACCATCCACATCCCGGACAATACGCCCCTTTCAAAATTCAACAAGAGCTAATGAAATGACAGCTGCTATCTATTTGGTTAAAGGTCGTGAGAAATCGGTCAAGCGCAAGCACCCTTGGATCTTCTCTCGAGGCATCAACAAAGTTGAGGGCGAACCTGCTCTTGGCGAAACGGTTGATGTATTCACTCACGACGGTAAATGGCTAGCTAAGGCGGCATATTCGCCAGCTTCACAAATTCGTGCTCGTATTTGGAGTTTTGATAAAGAAGAAATCGACACCGCGTTTTTCGTTAGACGACTTAAAGACGCACAACTTCTTCGTGAAGACATTATCGAACGTGATGGCCTTACGGGTTATCGCCTTATCGCAGCAGAGTCTGACGGCTTACCAGGCGTTACGATCGACCGTTACCAAAATTTCTTTGTGTGCCAACTTCTCAGTGCTGGCGCAGAACACAATAAGCAGGCTATTGTTGACGCTCTGGTTGAGTGCTTCCCTGATTGTAATGTGTACGAGCGCTCTGACGTGGCCGTTCGTAAGAAAGAAGGTTTGAAAGAGACCACTGGCGTATTGCACGGTGAAGTGCCTCCAAAATCTGTCGTCATCGAAGAAAACGGCGTAAAAATCAGTGTCGACATTGTAGGTGGACATAAAACAGGCTTCTACCTAGACCAGCGTGACAGTCGCCAGCAAGCGATGAAATATATGAAAGGCAAAGAAGTTCTTAACTGCTTCTCTT
Source organism: Vibrio sp. 2130-1 (assembly GCF_033339515.1). Lineage (NCBI taxonomy): Bacteria > Pseudomonadati > Pseudomonadota > Gammaproteobacteria > Vibrionales > Vibrionaceae > Vibrio > Vibrio sp. 2130-1. The sequence continues at coordinate 177,312 of NZ_JAWOUT010000005.1, read as the reverse complement.
ACACTGGTGGCTTCGGACTTTACTCTCTAAAAGGTGATGCAAAGCGTGTGATTAACGCTGACGTGTCACAACCTGCTTTAGATACCGCAAAATTCAACGCAGAACTAAACGAGTTTGATATTTCGAAGAAGCGTGCCGTGTTCCTAAATGCAGACGTGTTTAAGCTGCTTCGTGAGTATCGTGATCAAGGAACTCAGTTCGATGTTGTGATCATGGACCCACCGAAGTTCGCAGAGAGCAAAGCACAACTAAACGGCGCATGTCGTGGTTACAAAGACATCAACATGCTAGCAATGCAAATTCTAAAACCGGGCGGCACGCTACTGACCTACTCTTGCTCTGGCTTGATGGATCAAGTTCTGTTCCAGAAAATCATCGCTGATGCAGCCGTAGACGCTAACCGCCAAGTAAAGTTTGTGGAGCGTTTTGAACAAGCCGCTGACCACCCAACCGATACAGCATATCCAGAAGGTTTCTACTTAAAAGGTTTTGCATGTAAAGTGCTTTAATTATTGCCTGAACTTACTGCATTACTAAATGAAAAACGGAGCTTTCGCTCCGTTTTTCATTTTGAATCATTTACTCTCGTAATTGTTCAAGATTAGAAATCAAACTATTGGCGATATCAGAAGCAGAAGCTCCGTCAAAATTAACCTCCAACTGTTGTCCATCTTTATTGATGGTCAGAGTTGAGTTACCTCCACTTTCAGTCACCGCCACCGTGATATCATCCACGCTTCCGTGATAATCGCCAGAGCCGAGATCATCAAGTAATGTGGAAATATCAGTACCACTCATATCATCAAATACATCGGTAAAATCGAGCTGATCCCCGTCACTGAAATCCGTCACGGTGTCAGTTGCGGATTGCATCTCTGTCCACTTGAAGATGTCATCACCTCCGCCACCAGTCAAAATATCATTACCTAGACCACCAATTAGAATATCATTACCATCGGTGCCTACAAGAACATCATCTTGGTCTGTTCCCATGATGATATTAGGCTCTTGCTGTAACGAAGCAGTCTGTGTACCGAAAGCGGTCACTGTTTCAAAAGAGACATTGTTAAAATCAATATCAACGGTTGCAGTGGTATCGCTTTCTAAACCATCTGAGTCAATCGCTTTGTAATCAAACGAGTCGTTTACATTATTAAAACTTGTAATCTGAGTACCAACTAGAGTAAAGCTGGCTTTATCACTTGAACTGTCTGTTTCAGGGAACAAGCGAATCTCATCAAAACTGCCATTACTTAGCGATACGTCAGCGTAACCTTCTTGATTACCAGTAAATACGATGTCACTGGTGTGTATGGTTTGTATATCAACAAGAGTATCGCCCATATAAAAGTATGCTTGAATCCAAGCGCCGCCACTGTTAAACCTATCATTCAAGCTTGCTAGGTTTAACCTTGCTTCTTTAGCTTCAAGCCCTTCATCTAATTCAATGGCAATGAACTCACTCGTACTAATTTCATCCCCTTGGCCAGTTTCGCCCGGTGACACTACAACTAAACCTACCTGCTGAGCGGCAAAGTCGACCTTGATTTGAGCATTATTGACAAAGTCACCATTACCATCAATGGTTCCTCCAAAGAAACTTAAACCGTTAACATCGACTGAATCGGCAATGAAGTCTTTAGAAAATTCATCGAGTAAATCTTGGGAATCAAAGCTTTGCTCATCAAAGAAGTCTTCCGTTAGTGCATATCTGACTTCCGTAGTTTCTGGAATCACATCACCAATGTCCAATATGACTTCATTGTTCTGATCATCCAAGTAATAGAGATAGCCATAGTCTGGAAGCGTCGTGACACAGATGCTCGTTTCTTTATCATCTTGAAGATCAAAGTCATCTTCAAAGTCTTGCGCATGTGGTGCAAAGTCAATTAAAGCGTCTCCTCCCACACTAAGGTCAACCGAAATGCCAAAGTCTTCTACTGTCGGAGGTGTATTGTCATCATCAATAATCGTACCAAGGCCTGACGCTGCAGGTGATTGCCCTTGAATCGAACCAGTTAAAACAAAGTTTTCTGAAGATTCATAAATCTGGTCTTCAACAGTGTTTACCGTAACACTAAAGTTAGTATCACTCGCAGGTACGGAGACATCAAACGTTCCATCAGGGTTTACCGCAATAACTTCCGTCGTGTTATCAGCATAAGTAATGGTCACACTCGTAGCGTTAAAATCATCTCCAGCGACAGCGGTTCCGTCTAAGAGAGACATACTAACCATAATCGCAACCGCACTTGCATTACTCAGTGTAACGTTAAATTTCGCATCGTTACCTTCCACCACTTGAATATCCGTAATTTCAGTGACAGTTGGTATGTCTGCATTATCGTTAATCGTTACGGTACCGACAGCAGCAGTTGTTTGCACAGTAGTGGCACCGGATAATGTAAAGTTCTCATCACCCTCATAAATATCATCGTTTAACGTCACCATAGTAACGCTAAATGTTGTGTCTAACGCTGGTACAATGACATCAAACGTACCATCTGGGTTCACTGAAATAACGTCGGTACTACTATCAGCGTAGGTAACGGTTACTGTCGTATTTGTATAATCCGAACCTCCTTCAGCTGTCCCATTTGCTAATGTCATATTAACAACGGTGTTTGTGGTACTTGCATTGCTTAAAGTGACTTCAAGCGTTGCCAGCTCACCTTCACTAACTATGGCATCCGTAATCGCTGCTACAGTCGGGCGGTCATCATCAGGATCTGGTCCTGGGCCACTACCATCATCAACAATAGTACCGGTACCAATCACAGAACCAACTTGGTTATCAGTGTTACCTGATAACGTAAAGGTTTCAGGTCCTTCGAATAAGTCATCATCTGTTGTACTTACAGAAACACTATAAGTCGTATCATTTGCGGGCACATCGACAATAAAGCTGCCATCTGGATTTACCGTAACGACTTCTATGCCGCCACTCTCATAAGTAATTGTTACTGAAGTATCGGTGTAATCCACACCGCCTTCTGCTGATCCGTCAGTCAGCATCATATTGACAGTGGTGTTGGTGGTGCTTTCATTACTCAACGTTACATCTAGTGTTGCAATATCACCTTCGTTTACCGTTGTAGAGGTAATCGCTGCCACTGTTGGGCGATCGTCATCTGGATCAGGTCCTGGCCCCGAACCATCATCAAGAAGAGTCCCTGTACCCATTGCAGATGTAATTTGAGTGGCAGTTTTACCCGACAGTGTTAAAGTCTCTGCGCCTTCGAATAGGTCATCATCATTAGTATTGACTGTGACGCTGAATGAGACGTCGTTCGCGGGAACTGAAACATCAAATGTTCCGTTTGCGTTGACAGTAATGACATCTGTTGAGTTATCCGCATAGGTAACTGTAACCGATGTATTGATGTAGTCTATGCCCCCCTCTGCGCTACCATCAGCGAGCACCATATTGACCAAACTTTCACTATCACTAGGGTTACTTAAAGTAACATCAAAAATGATAGGTTCACCTTCATTAACCACTTCACTAGAAATAGAGGCAACGCTGACTGTATCGTTATCAAGAATCGTTACCGTGCCTATAACCGGAGTTGTTTGTATCTCGGTCTGTCCAATTAATGTGAAATTTTCATCGCTTTCGAACAGCTCATCGTCGGTGGTACTTATCACAACGTCAAAGGTCATATCACCAGCTGGTACGGACACATTAAATGTACCATCAGGGTTCACAGGGATAACGTCTGATGAACTATCTGCATAGGTAACAGTAACAGACGATTTGGTGTAATCTACCCCTCCCTCTGCTGTGCCATCATTAAGTGTCAGATTAACGAGAGTATCCGTAGTGCTTAGGTTACTCAAAGTGACAACCAACGTAGCAGACTCACCTTCGTTTACGGTTGTATCACTAATTGCCGCAACAACCGGACGGTCATCATCCGGATCGGGTCCAGGGCCACTGCCATCGTCCACTATCGTTGCTGTACCCGTATCGCTGCCTTGTACCGCCCCAATGCCAGTCACGGTCACACTGAAGTCTTCAGGGCCTTCATAAACGGTGTCATCAATGGAAGCGATACGCACATCAAATTCGGTTTGCTCGGCTGGCACGGTCACCACGCCATCATTTGGTACTGCAACCCAACCGCTTCCGGTGTTGTATTCTAAGGTACCTAAGTCACCGGCTTCGGTATCGCCGAGATTAAGACCCAACTCCACTTGCGTTTCCGCTTCAGACGCGTTCGATAAGGTGACTGTGAAGTTCGCCGTATCACCTTCATTAATAATGCCAGCATCGGTAATAGTCACGCTCGGACGGTCATCATCCGGATCGGGTCCAGGGCCGCTGCCATCATCCACTATCGTCGCCGTACCCGTATCGCTGCCTTGCACCGCGCCAATGCCAGTTACTGTCACACTGAAATCTTCAGGACCTTCATAAACGGCATCATCAATAGAAGCAATGCGTACATCAAACTCGGTTTGCCCTGCTGGCACGGTCACCACGCCATCGTTTGGCACTGCAACCCAACCACTTCCCGTGCTGTATTCTAAGGTGCCCAAATCTCCAACTTC